>JAFSYP010000123.1 GCA_017449935.1 Clostridia bacterium | reverse complement strand
GCGGCTCTCGTGCTCCTCTGCCTACGCTTAAACCTCACCTCGCGGCTTCGGCTCCAAGGCTGAGTACCGGCTGCTCGCTACGCTTTACCGGGTGCGGCCTCTCACCGCACTGTTTTATCTGCACCGAACTGGCGCACCTTTCCGTAAAAGTATAGCACAGGTTCCGCCGAATTTCCACTAATAATCACGAAATACTTGTAAAACAAGTATGAAACATGATATAATGCTGAAAATGAAAGGAGTCGATCTGCATGAATTCCCCGTTATACGTCATTACCGGCGCAACCGGTCACGTCGGATACGCGCTGCTGAAAAAGCTGGAAGAAACGGGCGCCAACGTGCGCATCCTGATCCGCAAGGATACGCCGATCTTTGACGGGATCGCCTGCGAAAAGGTTTACGGCGACGTCACGCAGCCGGAAACGCTGATCGAAGCGTTCGCCGGCGCCGACGTAGTGTTCCATCTGGCCGGCGTTATTGACATCAACGTCGGCAACGAAGACGCGATCTGGCGCGTCAATTTTGAAGGCACGAAAAACGTCGTCCGCGCCGTACAGAAATGCGGCGTGCGCCGGCTTGTATACGCGTCGTCCGTCGACGCGTTCGCCCCTTTGCCGGGCAATCAGCTCATGCGCGAAACCGACGACTTCGATCCCATGTCGCTCGACGGCACGTATGCCAAAACGAAAGCCGCCGCGACGAATTTCATTCTGCATGCCTGCCGCGTGGAAAACCTGGACGCCGTGATCGTGTATCCCGGCGCGTGCATCGGCCCGTATGACTTCAAGGTTTCCAACGTCGGCGAAATGGTGCGCATGTCCATGCACGGCAGCTTCCCTGTCTCGCTCTCGTTCGGCGCGTACAATTTTGTCGACGTGCGCGACGTAGCGGACGGCATGATCGCCGCCGCAGAAAAAGGCAGAAGCGGAGAAGGCTACATCCTGTGCGGCGAACAGATCACCACACACGGGTTTATCAAGACAGTCGCCGAGGTCTGCGGAAAGAAACCGCCGAAGATCCGCATCGGCCGCGGCGTCGTCCGCGTGGCTGCGCCCGTCATGGAGGTCTATTATAAGCTCTCGCACACGACGCCGCTGTTTACGCGCTATTCGATCCGCAAGCTCCTGTCCAACTGTAATTTCTCCATCGCAAAGGCGCAGAAGGAGCTCGGTTATTCGCCGATGTCCGTGCGGCAGTCCGTGCAGGATATGGTCGACTGGATCCGCGAATATGAAGGAGACAAATAAACCGTATGACACACAGAGAATTGTTCGCCGACGCGCGATGGATCACGCCGCCCTCGCCGCATGACGCGGCGCTGTTTCGCAAGTCTTTCCATGTGCGCGATGCGGACGGCGCGCGGATCACGATCTGCGGACTGGGCTATTTTATTCTGTATATCAACGGAAAGCGCGTCGGGAACGATGAGTTCGTGCCGCCCGTTTCGGACTACCATGCAAGGCCCGATATGACGCTCAGCTATCCGCTGAACGACACGCAAAGCCACCGCATCTACGTCATGCGGTACGACGTTTCCGATTATCTTCGCCCGGGCGAAAACGTGCTCGGCGTCGCGGTCGGCGGCGGTTTTTATCATCAGACGCGCCGTATCGCGGAAGGCCGCATGTCCTACGGCAATATCAAGCTGTGCTTTCGTTTGCAGCTGCCGGACGGCGAAGTGCTGTCCGACGGCACGGTTCAGTGTTCGCCGGGATATTTCAAAGCGTGCAATCTCTTCCACGGAGAAACGCAGGACTTTACGCACTTTCGCCGTGACTGGCACATTCCCGATAAGCTGCCTCTGCGCTGGCGCCGCGCCGCATGTGTCGAGCCGCCGCAGAGCGAATACTATGTTGCGGACTGCCCGACAGACCGGATCGCAGAGATCCTGAAGCCGGAGCTTGTCAGGGATCACGGCAGCTATTCCGTCTACCGCGTTGCGCGGAATATCACGGGTTATCCGGTCGTTTTTTGTGAAAAGCCCGGAGAAACCGTCGAGATTGAATGCGCCGAAAACCTCACGGATGACGGCGATTTGGATTACCGCTCGGTCGGATTCGGCCGGCAAAGGCAGCGCGCCGCATTCGTCACGGACAAGGAAACAATGTATCATCCCATGTTCACTTGGTTCGGCTTTCGCTATTTCTCGCTGACAAACAACGCGAAGCCCGCCGAAGTGCGCGTGATCCACGCACACGTTCCGGTCAGATCGTCGTTTGCCTGCGGGAACGATGTGCTGAACTGGCTGCATGAGGCGTTTATTCATACGCAGCAGTGCAATATGCACGGCAGTATCCCGTCCGACTGCCCGCATAGGGAACGTCTCGGATATACCGGCGACGGACAACTGACCTGCGACGCTGTATTGACGCAGTTTGACGCGGCGTCGTTTTACCGCAAATGGATCGCGGACATCGAAGACTGCCAGGACGTCGAAACCGGTCACGTCCAGCATACCGCGCCGTACGGCGGAGGCGGAGGCGGACCGGCCGGATGGGGCGGCGCGATGATCGTCGTGCCGTACACTTACTATCGTCACACAGGCGACCGGACGCTCCTGCGCCGTGTCTATCCGAAAATGCTGCATTTCGTCCGATACATGGAAAGCCGCTGTGAAAACGGTCTGATCGTCCGCGAGGAAAAGGACGGCTGGTGTCTGGGCGAATGGTGCACGCCGCAGCGCGTCGCGATCCCGGAACCTTTCGTCAATACGACGCTCTATATTTCTCAGCTGCGCATGCTCGTATTCTGCGCCGAAGCGCTCGGCGAGGATGCGACGCGTCTTCGCGAATTGATCCGCGTGCATCGGCAGAGCGTGGACGACGCATATGAAAAGGACGGCGTTTACTGCGGCGGCATTCAGGGTGCCGATGCGTTCGCGCTCGACTGCGGTCTGGGCGACGCGCGCACGTTATCTCATCTTGTTGCGCGGTATACTGCGCTCGGCGAATTTGATACGGGCATCTTCGGCACGCCGATCCTGCTGCGCGTTCTGTTTGAAAACGGATACCACGATCTGGCATATTCAGTCTGGTCGAACACAAAAGACGGCTCCTTTGACGCGATGCGCCGCGGCGGCGCGACGACGCTGTGGGAGAACTGGAACGGCGAAGCCTCGCACAATCATCCGATGTTCGGCGCGTGTACCGTCTTTTTCTTCCGGTATCTGCTCGGCGTACGACAGACGGAAACGGACTGCGGCAAAAAATCGTTCGTCCTCTCCCCTGTCTTTCCGCGCGCTCTGGCGTATGCCGAGGGCAGCATGGAAACGGCCGGCGGCACGCTCGCCGTCGGCTGGAAACGAAAAGTCGGCGGCGTCGAACTGACCGCCGACGTTTGTGAAGGTATTTCGGTAAAGCTCTGCTGTGAAGACTTCTGCAAAGATCTGCCCGCCGGAAAGCACACGTTTACGATCCGGGCCTAAAAAACTGCCGCAGTTTTCCGCTGCGGCAGCCGTTATACTATTCGATCGGGATCACGATCTCGGCATTCGGCCGGTCCGCGTCCAAATACCGTCCCTCGCCGAATATGCGTGCGCGTGCGAGGATGTGATCGTCATAGACGCTCAGGACATACCCCTGTGTGTCGGTCGTTTCTTCGCCGTGGTTGACCACGCCGACCGTCGGCACGGACAGCGCTTTGAACGCGCCGTGGTCCTCATAAGTGAATGCGCTCACGCCGTAGTGCAGATGTCCCGTGATGAAGATCACGTTGCAGTGTTTTTCCAGAACGGCGCGCAGCTTGTCGGATTCCCAGCCGACCGAACCGCGCCACTTGCCCTTGCCGAGCCACGTCTGCGGCAGACCGTTGATGTCGTGCAGCGTCTGATGGTTGACCACAAACGCCGGTTTCCCGTCACACAGCGTGAGCTGCTCGTCCAGCCAATCAAGCTGTTTTGCGCTGATATACGCGCCCTCGAACGTCGCACGGTCCGAACCCATCAGAAGGAATCTGTACCCTTTGATCTGCACGCCGTGACAGTGCCGCGTTTCCCCTGCCGGAATGCCGCCGGGAACGCTGCGTATAAAGTCATTGAAAACGGAGAGCTGCTTGCGATAATTGCGCAGCCGCACGTCATGATTGCCGCTGACGCACAGAAAATGCCGGAACGCGTTCGGACAGACGTCGTTCAGAATCTGCGCCGTCATGCGGTATTCCGAGGCGTCGCCCGTCTCCGTGATGTCGCCGGCGAGGATCAGCGCATCCAGCGGCGAAGCGCAGTTCGCCAGATCGCGGCACGCCGCCAGAAACCGCGCGCTGCGGAACGCCGACCAGTACGCGATCTGCGGATCGCCCCATACGGCAAAAGTCAACCGTGCTTTTTCATCCGGTACGATGGCAGAGGCCGGCTCCGGAACGGATACCTTTCCGTTTTGTTCCATCAGCATCAGGTCCCGCTGCATTCGCGCATATTTATCCATGTCGTCCGCTCTCCTTCATCCGTTGTTCGCATCATCCGTATTGTACGGAAAATCGGTGTTCGTTTTTGAATAGGGATTCCTGTTCGGCCGCTCCTCGGTCGGCGCGTTACCCGCCCGATTGGCAAGACTGAGCACGGCGGTGATGCACAGCGCGTAAAGAAACCAGATCGCCAAAGGCACCCAAACGAGGAACAGCGGCCACCCCAGCCAGTAATGCACAACCAGCAAAATGATTGCCGCGATCGCCCACTCAAAGCGAAACGCCATATTCAGCAGCAGACAAAGAATAAACCCGTGTCCCCTTGCGCTTCTTCGCATCATTCGATCATCCTTTCAAAATAATAATACAGGAGTGAAAACATGAAAACTATCGGGATCATCGCCGCCATGGAATCCGAAATGCTGGCGATGACGGAGCAGATGAAAATAACGTCGGTGCAGACCTTTGCCGGTCTCCCCTATTACGCCGGAACGATCCGGGACGTCCCCGTCGTACTCTGCGTCTGCGGCGTCGGCAAAGTCAACGCCGCCATGCACACGCAAATTCTGATCGACCGTTTTTCGCCGGACCTTATCGTGCAGAACGGCGTCGCGGGGAGCCTGTGCGCGGACGTCGGCTATTTTGACCTCGTCGTCGGGCGCGAGCTCGTCTATCACGATATGCAAAGCTGGGTGCTGCGGCAGTTCGAGCCGCTCGCGGAAAGCTACGCCGCGAACGAAAAAATGGTGAAGATCGCATCCGAAACGATCCCGGACTGCAAAATCGGACGCATCGCAACGGGCGATCAGTTCATCTCCGATCCGGACGACAGGATGCGCATCGCCGAGAAAACCGGCGCGCTGTGCACCGAGATGGAGGGCTGCGCCGTGGCGCATACGGCGACGCTGAACGGCGTGCCGTTCCTTGTGCTGCGCGCCATATCCGACATGGCGGACGGCAGCGCGACGGAGGATTTCCCGACCTTTACGCGCAAAGCCGCAGACCGTGCCGTCGCGATCCTGCTTGAACTGCTGCCGAAGCTCGCGGTCTGAACGGATCAGCGCTTCAATTCGTTCAGCATCTTCAAAAGCTCGTCATAAAAGCGATGCGTCTGTTCGGCCGAAGCGTTTGTTCCGACGACCTTGCTGTGGTCGCCGCTGCCGGTCGGCGCTACGTTCCAAACGCCGCGTTCGATCAGCGAAACGTCTGTCGGGAGCGGGACGTTCGCCTCGCCCGTCGGATACTGCGCCGATACGACGCTGACCAGACCGTCGTTGTCCTGCCAGGATTCGTCGATCACAATGCCGCCGGGCGTCGTGCCCGTGTAGCTGCCCATCGCCAACGCCAGCGGATACAGCACGGGAAGCGTATCGGTCCGCGGCACCATGCCGCGCAGGATCTTTCCCTCCTGTGTCGTGCTGTACGGATAGGAAAAATAATACACGCTGTCGACGGTGCGGATCGTCTGATTGAGCGCCGCGGCGCCGTCCGGCGAGAGATCGTAGAACGCGTGATCGTTCCCGACGCTCTCGATCTTTTTCAGCGCTTCTGACACGTCGCCTTCGTCCGATTCTTTTACGCCGACGCCGAATTGTTCAAGCATCAGGTCGGGCATGGAATTGACGGCGCCGTTTTGCTTGAGCGTCTTGAACAGCAGATCGACCAGAAGGTCGGTCGCGTTGTCCAAGCCCGCCACGGAGCCGATCTCATCCACGATACAGGTCAGCTGCGATCCGTTGTGCGGCGCGCAAAGCGTCGTGACACTGAACACCCAATCTGCCTTTCCTCCGGTAAACAAACCGGAGGTTTCGTCTTTTGCAGCGGCGCGTTCCGCCTCGTCGCCGTACGCGAGAAGCGACGCGAGCATACGGATCGTCGCGCCGCCGAAGCTGTGACTGATCAGATTGATCCGCACACGCTGACCGCCGTTGATCTTCTCGCCCCAGTTCGGAACGAGCGCTGTATCATACGTGCGCCCGAACCGCTCGTGTCCGTGCGCTTTGGAATGCGCTGCGCCGTAGTCCACTCTCGTTCCGGTCAACTGCGCATAAAGTTCGCACGTGCGGTCCCATGTGCTGGAATACGGCCCGACCGTCGGCACGCAGACCGTATGGTTGTTATCGCGCAAATACTTCGCAAGGCTCCCGGTCGTCGCGCCCCAGTACGGGACGTCCTCGAGCGCGGAGCCTTCGCCCCATCCGCCGAGGCCGTGCACCAAAACGACCGGGTATGCCACAATGCCGCCGTGCGTGTCATACCAGAATTCGCTGAAGCCGCCGTATCGCATCGGGATAGAAATGATACCGATCAGCAGCACGGTGACAAGCAGCGACGCAACGATCGCAGTCAAAACAGGCGTACGTTTTGCATCATTTGTCGGCGTTAATGCTTCGGTTATTTCCGGAACGTCCATAGTAAGCCTCCTTTATTTGAGATAACAACCATTCTTAATGATTCACATATTCGGCCGATCCGTTATTTCAACGGTTCGCCGAGGATCGACGCGCGTTTGCAGAGCATGGGAATGCGGATCGTTTCGTTCTTTCCGGGACAAATATCGTATATTCCCAAAACAGACAGGATGTACCACGCCGCCATCGAACCGTTGTCCTCGTCGCCGGGGAAACCGTCGTCCGCGTCGCTGAACGCCTGCGCACAGATTTTCCGGACCCAATACGCCGTCTTTTCCGGCTGACCGAGCGCGGCAAACAGGTACGGCAGATGGAAGCTCGGCTGATTCGAGATCGCGCACTGACCGAAATCCGCGGCGGCCATTTCCGTCATTTCATGGATCTCGCTCCCGTAGCCGCACGTATTGTACAGCGGCGGCGTCGAGAACAGCGCATCGAGCTTTTCAAGCAGCTTGTCCCTGCCGCCGTAAAGCGCCGCAAGACCGTCGACGTCGTGCGGCACGGCAAAAGACGACTGCCACGCGCCGCCTTCCGTATAGTCGCCGCCCCAGTCGAACGGATCGAACGGTTCCGCAAATCTGCCGTCGGACGATCTGCCGCGCATGAATCCGGTTTCGGGATCGAACAGATTGCGGTAATTCAGCGCGCGGCTGCGGTATGTGCGCTCGATCTCCGTTTTGCCGAGTACTTTCGCGACCTGCGCGATACAGAAATCGCCGTAAGATGCGTCCAGAGTCAGGTTGACGCTGTCCCTGTGGACCACGTCGTTCGGCACATATCCGTACTTCACATAGCTTCCCGCGCCGGTACGGCCGAGATCCTCGTTCGGCGCATCTGTGTTCGCGTGCTTGAGCATAGCTTCCAGCGCCGTTTCCAGAAGCTCGCCGCCGATGATACCCTTTACGGCGGCGTCGGCGATCACGGCGTCGATCAGCGTGCTGGGCATACAGCCGCGTTCGCCGATCGACGGCCAGCGCGGCAGCCATCCGCCGTCGCGGTAGTCGGCGATAAA
This sequence comes from Clostridia bacterium, assembly GCA_017449935.1. Lineage (GTDB taxonomy): Bacteria > Bacillota > Clostridia > Oscillospirales > Acutalibacteraceae > UBA1425. The sequence goes on along the minus strand of JAFSYP010000123.1, from coordinate 26,493 downwards.
CCCCTCCAGCATCTGCGCGTATTCCTTCGGCGCGATACGCGCGAGCAGCGGATATTCCGTGCGGTACGTGTCCCAAAAGCCGTTGTCGGTATACCGTATGCCTTCACGGACGGAGCCGTCGAAAGGACAGTAGTGGACAGGTTTTCCGTCCGCGATCTCATACGCCTTGTGCGGAAACAGACCGGTGCGGTACATGCACGAGTAGAACGTGCGCATCTGCCGTTCGTCCGTCGGTTCGATCTCGATACGCGACAGGTATTCTTCCCATATTCTTTCGCCGTTATCGCGCATTTGGTCGAACGATACGCCGCATTCGTCGCGGAGATTCTTTTCCGCCTGCGAAAAGCCGATGTAGGACGTCGCCGCATCCACCTCGACCTGCCGAGTGCAAAACGCCAGATGCAGGAACTTGTTCGAGATCACCGTGTTTTTCGCGTCGATCGGCGAAGAAAAGCGCAAGACCAGATAGCATTTGAATCCCTCATGAAAGTCGCCGCGCGCGCCGTCCGACGTGACGTACGCTTTGTTTTCGGCATAATCCACGTCAAACGTATAGTTTCCGTATACCGGAAATACGGAGAAAAAAGGCGTTCTGCCGTCCGGGAAGCCAAGGCGCATCTTGCACGCGCGCACGCCGGGCGTCAGTTCCAGATCGGTCCTTGCGCGTAGAAAACGCAGCTTCATATACGCCGGCGTCAGAACGGCTTCGGAAGGCCGGTAGCCCGACCACGCACGCGACGGCGTATCGCGCAAGACGTCCGTCTGCGGCGTGAACAGAAACGCGCCGTAATCGCCGATCCACGGGCTCGGCTGGTGCGTCAGACGCACGCCCTCCAGACTGCGGGACGCGGGATGATAATACCAGCCTCCCCTGTCCTCAGTCTGCGGCGCGTATCCCGCCATGGCAAACGGCAGCTGCACCAAAGGCAGTGTATTGCCGTTTGAAAAACGATGCTCGGAAAAGGTGCCCTGCTTTATATTCACGTATTGTAAATATCCCATATCCGTATCCTCCGATCCATATGCTTATTCTATCACAACGGCAGGAAAATGTAAACAGAAATTGACGCTTTACATTTTTCGGATTATCTGTTAAAATAAAGAGGAAATGAGGGATCAATATGCAAAAACCGAAAATGGCCATCCAGCTTTACACGCTGCGCGACCATATCAAAACCGCTGAAGACTTCGATTCGACGCTCTCCCGTCTTCAAAACATGGGCGTGCGCGACGTACAGATCTCCGCGATCGGCGATATTCCCGCCGAAACGCAGCGCGATATTCTGCAAAAGCACGGGATGCAGGTCTGCGTCACGCACAAGAGCTTCGATTGGATGCTGGAGGCGCCGCAGGATGTGATCGAGCATCACCGGATCATCGGCTGCAGCGCGATCGGGATCGGAGCCGCGCCCAACGACGCGCGGTATAACACAAGGACCGTGCGCGCTTTCATCGAAAAAGCGCAGCGCGTCGGCAAGCTGTTTCGGGAAAGCGGTATGCAGTTCCACTATCACAACCACGCGTTTGAATTCCACCGCCTGGACGATCACATGGGATGCATGATGGATCTGCTTCTGAATGAGACGGACCCGGAGCTGTTTTGGTTCATCCCCGACCTCGCCTGGATCCGCTATGGCGGACAGGACCCGGCGGAATTCTTGTACAAAATGCGCGGCCGCGTCAAGGTCGTTCACTTCAAAGATTATGTTTTCGACAAGGACGGCTACCGCAAGTTTGTTTCTCTCGGCCGGGGCGTCGTCGATCTGAAGGCCTGCTATCAAGCCGTGTGCGAGTTGGGCATCCCCTTCATCGCCTACGAGCAGGACTGCGACTGGACGGACGGCGATCCATTCAAGTCGACCGAGGAATCCTGGGCATTTTTACAGTCTCTTTGATGCGCTCCACAGGTCGGACGGCCTGAATATTGTATAACGGGGGAAATACCAATGGGCAAATTCGTAGTGAAAGAAACGAACACCGGCATCAAGTTCGACCTCAAAGCAGGCAACGGCGAAGTGATCGCGACCAGCGAAGTCTACACGACCGAAGCAGCCTGCATGAACGGTATCGAGAGCGTCCGCACCAACAGCGCGGCGGACGTCGAGGATCAGACGGTCGAGGGATTTGAGACCGTCAAGCATCCGAAGTATGAGATCTACACGGACAAGGCCGGCGAGTATCGTTTCCGTCTGAAGGCAAGAAACGGCGAGATCATCGCGGTCAGCGAAGGCTACAAGGCCAAGGCAAGCTGCCTGAACGGCATTGAGAGCGTGAAGAAGAACGCCCCGGAAGCGCCGATCGAAAAAATCTGAACCACCCAAAATGCAAGGGAGCTGTCGCAGATCGTTGCGGCAGCTCCTCATTTTTTCAGAAGTATAATTTCAGTGTTTGAATCTGGAACGGCTTGTACGTCAGCCGGACGGTATTCCCGTCCGTTTCAAGCGGTTCGTCGCCTCTTTCGAGCAGATCGGTCACAAAAGCCTTGCGAATCGCTCTGTCAAAGACGAGCGTGCAGTCGGTGCGGCGGTTCCACGTTTCATAGGTACGCACGACGAAGGCGTCGCTGTCCTCGGCCTTTTTGACCGTTTCGATCACGACGTTGCTGCGATCCGACGAAACGGCGCAAAACTGCGGCGGCAGATCGCCGGCATGCTTCTGCGCGTACGCCGCGTGAAGCGGTATGTTCAGCTTATACCCTTCCTCGACCACGCCGCTGCCGCTGACCGCGCCGGAATGCGGATACAGCGCGTACGTGACGTGGTGGATCTCTCTGTCCTGATATGGGTTCGGATCGGTCGCGCAGCGCAGGATCGACGGACGGATGCGGCCGTTCTTGATGTTCCAGCCGTATTTGCAGTCGTTCAGCACGGAAAGGCCGAAGCTGTTGTCCGACAGGTCCGCCCACTTGTGGCCGCAGACTTCAAACTGCGAGAAATCCCACGTCGTGTTGTTGTGCGCGGTACGTTCGAGATTGCCGAACTGGATGTCGTACGTCGCCTTTGCGGCGTTGACGTCCACGGGATAATCGGCTTTCAGAAGGACGTGCTTTTCATGCCAGTCGATCACATAACAGACGTCAATACGCGCAAAGTCGGGATAGAAAACGAACGTCTGCTCGATGGTCGATTCGCGGAATCTGCGCACCACGCGAAACGCCGTACGCACCGGCCCCTGTTCAACGATCCCGGACGACTGCACGTCGTCGACGATCCAGTATTTTTCGTCGTAATACGACTTGACGTCCCACGCCTCATACACGTTCGGACGGTCCTCAAAGGCGATCAGACGGTTCAGCACTTCGCCGACAGGCGCCGTATCGCGTCCGCTCTCCTTATGATAAAGTCGGGAAATGTTGCAGTTTTCGTCAAACTCCGCGCGAAGATACGGCGTATCGAAACAGGCGCCGTCCGTAACGACGCGGTTTTCCTGCGGCGCAGGCTGTCCCGGACGAATATAAAACGCCTTGTATCCCTTGGCCGGAACGTCCTTCGCAAGGAACAGCAGCCTTCCGTCAAAGGTGCGCTGATACGGCAGCGCGGCGCCGTCCCGATCCGTCAGAACGAACGATCCCATATCCGGCCAAGCCAGCATGACCGTATCGGTACGCGCGAAGCCGAGCGTATTAAAAACAACGATCGCGTCACGGTCGAGATCCATGCGCGCCGTCAGCGCCTGCATCGCGTCACAGCGCAGCGCCTCGCCGTCGGACAGGACCTGTTCATACTGCGCTTTGCTGTCCTCATACACGGGATAGATCGACGAACCGGGTATGATGTCATGAAACTGGTTGAGCAGAATCAGCTTCCAGTCCTCAAGAAGACGGTCGGCCGGGTACGCGCTGCCGGTCAGCCGATGCGCCAGCGCGTGCAGCGTTTCACAGTCGTGCATCAATATCTCGGACTTGCGGTTATAGCGCTTGTTGCGCGACTGCGACGTGAGCGTGCCGCGATGGAACTCCAAATACAGCTCGCCGAACCATTCCGGCAGACGCGGACTGTCGCTGACTTCCTGTGCCAGTCGGTCGAAGAACGCGCGCGTAAATTCCGGATACGTCTTCGGACAGCCTTCGATCCCTTCGCGCATACGTTTGCCGTTCTCCAGCATACTGCGGTCCGGTCCGCCGCCGCCGTCGCCGTGGCCGAACGAACATAAATACTCCTCGTTGAGGTCCTTGTTCGCGTATCTGCGCCAGCCGTTTATCATGTAGTCTGGATTCAGATCCGTCGTATACGTCGTCTGGAAACCAATTTTCGAGCTGGACTGGCTTATGCTCGGAATAAAATGCGCGAGCACGGTGCTGCCGTCGATCCCGCGCCAGCGGAACGTGTCGAACGGAAGCCGGTCGATCTCGCTCCAGGAGATCTTTGTCGTCATGAAATAATCGATGCCGGCGAGCTTCATGATCTGCGGCAGCGCGGCGGAATATCCGAACACGTCCGGCAGCCACATGATGCGGTTGTCCGCGCCGAATTCATCGCGGAAGAACCGCTTGCCGACCATGAACTGCCGCACGAGGGATTCGCCGGAAATCACGTTGGTATCGGACTCGACCCACATCGAGCCCTCCGCCTCCCAGCGCCCCTCGCGGACTTTTTCGCGGATGCGCGCATAGAGCAGCGGATAATCCTGCTTGACAAAATCATAGAGCTGCGCCTGCGGCGACATGAATTTATAATCGGGGTACTCCTCCATGAGCGCGAGGACCGTCGCAAACGACCGCGCCGCCTTGTCCCGCGACTGACGGATCCGCCAGCGCCACGCCGTGTCGATGTGCGTGTGGCCGATGGCGGCGACCTTAACGGGGCTGCCTTCGCCGTAAAGATGCTCGTGCAGATATTCGCTCGCGGCCTTCGCGGATTCATGAAAGCGCACAGTATCCGTCTCGGTCATCTCAAGCATATTCGCCGCAGTATTGAGCGTTTTCAGGATATGCACACGCGGCAGATCGTCCGCGCCGAACTGGTGCGCGGCGTTCAGCGGAACGGAAAAATCATAATACAGATCGCGTGCGATCGGATCTCTGGTTTTGAGATAGGCATACAGCTTCGCCTGTCCGCAATAATCATTGTCGTCACAGTACGCGTTCATCGCGATCTCATACGTCTCGCCGCCCTCGGCGCAGGGCGTCAGGATCGCATAGGTGTGGTTTGAATCTATGCCCTGCCGGATCTCGCCGTCGACGAACAGAATAAACTGAAACGCGCTCGTGTCCCATTCGACGTCCGGCAGCGGGTCGACCTCATACACGACTTCGCGTCCGCGGAACGACTCCGGGATCGTCACGCTCTGGCGGAACCAGCAGTACTCTTCCCGCGCGCCCCAGTATTCCTCGTCGCCGAAAGGACGCCAGTCCCCTTCTTCGATCGCCTCGGGACTAAACTGTCCCTCGCGGAAGAAGAGCCCTCCGACGCGTACGCTGTTGTCGAACACCCTGGCGCGCATGTCCCTGCACAGACGCTCGATCCGGCGAAAGAGCATCCTGCGCTCGTTGTTTTTGTCTGTGAACGGAATATCAAAATGTGTCATCGGCATAGCTCCACCCCTTTAATTAGCTGATTCCATGTTACACATATTTTCCGATCAAGTCAACCTGTTTTCAATGTTTTTTTCTTTTTCGCGAATCTTTTCCGAAATGCGTTTTTTACTATTGAAAAAATGAAAGATATCCTGTATACTATACACATAGCTTGAAAAGGGGTTGTGATTATGCGTTCTATGATTCGTAAACTCTCTCTCTCGCTCGCGATCGCTCTGATCCTCGTGACGCTCGGCGCCTGCGGACAAAAGCCTGCCGAGCCGGCGTCTTCTGCGGAGCCTTTGAGCGAAAGCGTGATGGCGTCGACGGTCGAAGCCGAAGCCGAAACGACCGAAGCTGCCACGCTCACGGAAACCGAAGCCGCGGAAGAATTACAGACCGAAGCGGCGAGCGAGGCCGTGACAGAGAAAGCCGCGGATGCGGCAACGACGACGGCTGCGTCGACAACGGCGGCCGCGACCGAAAAAGAAGAGAAGATCCCGCAGACCAAGGAAGAGATCGTCGCGCTGTTCAATGACGCGGTCAATCAGGTCAAGCCGAACAGCAAAGCGATCGTCAGCAACTACACGCTCAACACGCAGACCAGCGACGCTTTGCTGGAAAGCAAGGTACTGCAGAACATCGCCAACAAGCTCATCAGCGCCAACATGGGCTATGACAAGAAAAAAGCCAACGTCACCTATTCCACGGCGGCGGAAAAGCGCGATGAATTCCCGGTGCGCGGTCAAAGCTGGAGCAGTCACCTGACAGCAGCAGATCTGACGAAAGCGACCTGCACAGAGAAGGACGGCGTTTACACCGTCACGCTCTGGCTCGTTCCCGATACCACGCCGAACATCAATCCCGATCAGGGACATGCCGGCAAGGCGTTCTCGATCATCACGAAGGATTCCATCGTGGAAGGCGCCGGCTCTCTGGGCATGAGCGTGATCGAAGAAAACAGCATCAAGCTGACCTTCAAGAACTGCAAGATCACGGCGAAGATCGACAAGAACACCGGTAAGCTGACCGACGTCAACTACTTCCAGGATTGGACGCTGTCGCTGACGGCGCTGGGGATCGACGTTTCCGTGTCGTTCGGCAGTGAAGACGACTACACCGTTAAATGGTAAAATGGCGCATCAGATGTAAGGTTTATTCTTTGTGTGGCAAAACAGAATATCCCGTATGCAGGCAGATACCTCGAAATGAAGTATCTGCCTCTTCCATTTTTCGCCGGAATGGTGTATAATGCTGTTATCTTTTATGCAGCGTGGTGAAATATCGTGGTTCGGGACATGACAGTCGGCAATCCTACCTCTCTGATCGTGCGGTTCTGTCTGCCGCTGATGGCGGGCAATCTTTTCCAGCAGTTTTACAACATGGTGGACAGCATGATCGTCGGGCGGTTCGTCGGCACATCCGCCCTGTCCGCGGTCGGCAGCGTCGGCGCGATCAATTTTCTCGTGATCGGTTCGGTGATCGGCCTTTGCTCCGGTTTCGCTATTCCCGTGTCGCAGAGCTTCGGCGCCGGCGATACGAAACGGATGCACCGCTTTATCGCCAATATGATCTACCTCGCCTGCGCGATCGGTCTTGTCGTGACGCTTGCGACGTTCTTCGGATGCCGGACGCTGCTTCGGCTGCTGCACACGCCGAACGACATCTTTGCCGACGCATATACATATATTTCCATTATCTTTCTCGGCATCCCGGCGACCATCTTTTATAACTCTCTCGCCTCGGTCATCCGCGCCGTCGGCGACAGCAAAACGCCGCTGTACTTTCTCGTGTTTTCTTCCTTTGTCAATATAGGACTTGATTTTCTGTTTGTCCTGGCGTTCGGCATGGGCGTGAAGGGCGTCGCGATCGCGACGGTCATTGCGCAGGCGCTCTCCGGGATTTTAGAGCTTTTGTATCTGCACCGCAATTTTCCGATCCTGCACTTGCGCGCGGAGGATATGCATCCGGATTTGAATTTATCGAAAAAGCTGCTGTACGCCGCGCTGCCGATGGCGCTGCAGTTTTCGATCACCGGCGTCGGCTCCGTAATGCTCCAGTCTTGCGTCAACGAGCTCGGCTCAGGCATCATCGCCGCGATCACGATCGCTGGAAAAACGCAGCTGATCCTGGTGCTGCCCGCCGAAACGATCGGTCTGACTATGGCGACGTACTGCGGTCAGAACCTCGGCGCAAAGCGGCTCGACCGCATCACACGCGGCATGAAGAACAGCACGTTCATGGCCTTCATCTATGCCGCCGTCGCCATGCTCATCAACCGATTCCTGACGCGGTACATGCTGATGCTGTTCGTCAAAGGCACGGAAACGGCCGTCCTGCAGTACGGCACGCGATACCTGCACACCGCGATGTGGTTCTATCCTATACTCGTGGTGATCTTTGTGCTGCGCAACAGCTTGCAGGGAATGGGATTCAGCATCCACGCCATGCTGGCCGGCGCATTTGAGCTGGCGGCGCGCGGGATCATGGGATATGCGTTCGTGCGTCGCTTCGGCTTCGACGCCGCGTGCTTTGCAAATCCGGTCGCGTGGGCGGCCGCCGACGTGTTCCTCATTCCGATGACGGTCTACGTCCTGCGGCGATTCAAAAAAGATCCGACTTATCTGAAGCAAAGAACGGAAATCGCTTATGAGTAAACTGATCCTGAATCAAAACGGCGTTCGCCGAAAGATCGATTTTTCTTCGCCGACGCCGCTGTCGACCGTGCTGGATATGCTGCCGCATCCCTGCGGCGGCAAGGGCTTCTGCGGCAAATGCCGTGTACGGATCATGGGAAAGATCTCTGCGCCGACAGCCGCGGAGCGCACGATGCTGTCGCGTGAACAGCTCAGGGACGGCGTACGCCTCGCGTGTCAGGTCACACTGAACGGCGACGCACAGGTCACGGTCGCGGACACTGCGGCGCCCGCCAAAGCGACGTCGTCGGACGTGCCGCGCAAAAAACCGCTCGGCGAAAAATACGGTCTGTCGATCGACCTCGGCACGACTACGATATGCGCCGCCGTCTTCGATCTGCAAACAGGGAAACGCTGTACGGAAGGCAGCGCCGCAAATCCGCAAGCACGATACGGCGCGGACGTTCTGTCCCGGGTCGAATCGGCTATACAGGGAAACGGAAACGAGCTGTCCCGCTGCATCCGACACGCTCTTTTTGACCTGTGCGCGCAGGTCATGATGACGGCAAAACTCGCCCCCGGCGACGTCGACGCCGCCGTCCTGGTCGGCAATACGGCCATGCTGTACCTGTTGTTCGGGCTTGACCCGACCGGTATTTCGACTTCGCCGTTTCAGTGCGATACGCTGTTCGGCGACTTTTATCCGGCGGATTTCCTACCTGTCCGACGCGGGACAAAAGTATTCGTGCCGCGTTGCATCTCCGCTTTTTTGGGCGCGGACGCGGCGGCAGCGGCGCTCGCGTGCGGTCTGCACAGACCGGGCGACCGGATGGTCGCGGATCTCGGCACAAACGGCGAGATCCTGCTGCGCAGCGGAAACGAGCTGCTCGGATGCTCCTGCGCCGCCGGGCCGGCGTTTGAGGGCGTCGGGCTGTCGTGCGGCAGTCCCGCTGTCGACGGCGCCGTCCGTTCCGTCCTGCTCAGCGGCGGGCGGACCGTATATGAAACGGTCAACGGCACATCTCCGACGGGGATCTGCGGTTCAGGGTATACGGACTGGTTCGCGTGCCTTCGCAAAACCGGGGAACTGAAAAAAGACGGCACGCTTTGCGCGGACCGCGTTTATCTCGGCGACACGCCGCTGTATCTTTCACAGAAGGATGTGCGCGCGTTCCAGCTCGCGAAATCCGCCGTGCGTACCGGCATGGAATATCTGCTTCGGTCATCGTTGGACGCCGCGCCCGGATCTCTCGATATTGCCGGCAGCTTCGGCAGCGCGCTGAGTATGCGATCCGCCGTGGCGATCGGCCTGATCCCGCCGCAGCTGACGCCTGTCGCGCGCGCGGTCGGGAACGCCGCCGCAACAGGCGCTGCGATGGTGCTTTTGGACGACTCGCTCACGCAGACCGCATATGATCTGGCGTCGTCGACCAAAACGATCCCTTTGGCCGATCAACCGGATTTCAGCGACAGACTGTGTGATAATCTTACTCTGGAATAAAGGAGCATCAATAAATATGACGATATTGCAAACGCTCGATATGCTTTGCGCGGCCTTACCCGCCGCGGTGCTTGCGGACTACGACTGTCACAACGGCGCGCGGATGCGCGTATTCGACAGCACAAATGAAGATATGCTGCAAACCGTTCTGGACGCGGCAAAAGACGCCGGATTCCGCCCCTTCGCGTCGAACCGGCTGGAAGATAACATTTATGAAACGCTGCTTTCGGATGCAGCGCTGGCGCACGTCTATTATTGCGGCGCCGAAAAGAAACTGCGCGTGATCGTCGATCCGAACACGACTGTGTATTCACCCTCGCCGGAAGCCTTTGAGCGCCGATGCGCAAGTGCCGTCTGGCAGTTTGAAACAGACCACTCGTTCATTGACTGCGGCATGTGTTTTATCCTTCGCTGCGCGGACAACAGCTTCTTCCTGATCGACAGCGGGCATTTCCTGCAGCCGAACGACCATTTCCGCATCTACCGTTTTCTGCGCGAGCGCACGCCCGCACAGGAAAAGGTCGTCATCAGCGGCTGGTTTTTCAGCCACGCCCATGACGACCACGTGTGTCAGTTTATGAAGTTCCTGCACGACGGATACGACGACGTCGTGATCGAAAAGCTCTACTACAACATGACCGATCCGGACGGACGCGACAGCGGCTGTTGGAAAGAGAGCAACAAAAGGATCATGCGCGACTTTGAGCGCGAAGCCGAGGGCAGCGGTCTGCCAATCGTCAAGCTGCATTCGGGACAGCGGTTCTTTGTGCGCAATCTGCGGATCGACGTGCTTTGTACGCACGAGGACGTCTATCCGAACTCTCTCGAAAACTACAACGATTCCTCGACGGTGCTGATGATCGAAGCGGACGGATGCCGGATCAGCATCCCGGGCGACGCCGGCGCGCAGGAAAGCGACGTGCTGACCGGACGGTTCACCGAAAAGACGCTGCGCTGCGACGTCATGCAGCAGGCGCACCACGGTCACTTCGGGACGTCCGCGCTGTACTATAAGCTCTCCGCGGCAAAGGTCGTGCTGTTCCCGAACACGCAGATCATATTCGAGCAGGATCTTCCCGTGTATGAGGCGAACCGCGTCGCGATCGACCTCGCGGACGAATACCACGTTTCCTCCAACGGCACTGTGGAGGTCCCTCTCCCCTACGTGCCCGGCACGGTCAAGGTGCTGCCGGACGAAACATTTGAAAACTTCGACCGGATTCACGCGCTTTGGGGCTATACCTACACCGACGAGTACAAGCAGGCGCTCTTCGACGAATACCTTCGCCGCAGCGGTCTGCCCCCGATGTCCGAAATCGATCCGTGAAAGGCAAAATAATTGGAGACTGTTCGCATGGAACAGCCTCCGTTTTTATATCCGACGTTCATTCAAATTCCAGATAGTCGACCACTTTGACCTCGCGGTCGTCGCGTACATACACGCGCGGGACGCGGCGCGTAAAGCTGCACAGCAGCTCATAGCTGAAGCTGTCCGCCGCCGCGGCGACCTCCTCCACAGACAGCGACGCGTCGCCTTCACTGCCGATCAGCGTGACGATATCGCCCTCGCGCACATCGGGGATCTCCGTCACGTCCACCATCAAAAGATCCATACACACGCGGCCGATGATCGGCGCATACCGTCCGTGCAGGATCACCTTCCCTTTGTTGGACAAGCACCAGGGGTAGCCGTCCGCATAGCCGACGGGGATCGTCGCCACCACGGTGGGCTTTTGCGTCACATATGTCCCGCCGTAGCCGACATACCGGCCGCTTTCCACCGTCTTGACGTAGAATACCTGCGATTTCCATTGAAGCGCGGGCCGCAGCGACAGCGTTTTCTCCAGGTCTTTGTTCGGAAAGACGCCGTATGTGATGATGCCGGACCGCACCATATTATAACACTTATCCAGCGAAAGAATGGCGGCAGAGTTGCTCATATGGCGAATGGGGATCTGCACGCCGAGTCGGGAAAGCATGTCGATGAATTCTTCAAACTTTTTCTGCTGCGCGAGCGCGCGGGAATCGTCCGCGTCGTCGGCGGCGAAATAATGACTGAATATCCCCTCGGCCCGAAGCGACGGCAGCTGCGCGATCTGTCGGACAAACTCGGCGCTTTCTTCTGTGACCTGGAATCCGATACGGCTCATGCCCGTATCGACCGCGAAATGAAACAGCGCCGTCTTGCGCTGGCGCTGCGCCTCCTCGGACAGCGCTCTGGCCTGCTCCATCGTGAAGATCGTCGGACGGATGTCGTATTCCACGGCGTGCGTGAAATCAAAACTGTCCGTAAAACCGAGCACAAGGATCGGCGTTCGGATGCCGGCCTTGCAAAGCTCGACGCCCTCCGCGACGCTGGCCACGCCGAAGAAATCGCACTGCTTGCGCAGCGCCTTGGCGACTTCGACCGCGCCGTGCCCGTAAGCGTCCGCCTTGATGACGGTCAGGAGCTTCACGTCCTGCGGGATCTTTTTGCGTACGCACGCAACATTGTGGCAGATCGCGCCGAGGTCGATCTGCGCCCAGGTCCTTCCGTAATTCATACCGATCTCTCTTCTCTCGCGTTTTCTGTACTATATTATATCGCTTTTGACGGCGCACGTCAATAATTTATATCGTCGTTCCAAAATTATTTCTGAAAATGTATTGACAAATGCCGATTCTGTGGTATAATGAATAAGCACTGAGCGGCAAAGATATATCGCGGAGTGGAGCAGTTGGTAGCTCGGCGGGCTCATAACCCGCAGGTCGTAGGTTCAAGTCCTTCCTCCGCAACCATGAAAAGCCCCTTGAGAATCGTTTTTCGACGTTCTCAAGGGGTTTTCTATATTCACAAAAATGTTATAGTAATTTATTTGAGCGTGATATTCCAGCCGCCGGCAAGGGATCGCGAGATCAGCGTACAGTCACGCAGCGATAACACGCCGTCGCCGTCCACGTCCGCGCTGTCGATGTCGACCGTAATGCTCCAGCCGCCCGCAAGAAAGCGTCGGAGCGCGACAACGTCCTTCATATCGAGCGTGCCGTCTGCGTTTGCGTCTCCGGCAATACGGGTATTGACGGTTACGTTGCCGTTTTGCACGTCGTACCTTACCGCCTGCATCGCGGCGTTATATGTCGAAACGGGATCGAGCGTTACCGTAACAGATGTTGTGCCGGCTTGTGCGGATTCATTTACAAGAAACGTATATGTTACGAGCGTGCCGGTTTCGGTGTGGTCTTCCGTCGTCAGACCGTCTTCCCAAAGCACCGTATACGGAACGGCAGAAAGATTTTTGCCTGCGGTGAACGTGCCGTTTCCGAGCTTTCCGCCGTCCTGTACGCCGGTGAGTGTGAGCACGGACGGATCATACGTCAGGTGCATTCGCAGCGCTACGACGCCGGGATTCTCTGCGGCGTTGACTGTAACCTGCACCGTATCGCCCGGTTTTGCGGTGCCGCCGGAAACGGTCAGCGAAAGCATACCGGACGGCTGCGGCGGATTATCCGGCGACAAAAATACAGAATGGTCGTCGCTGCAAAGCAAAAATGCATTTCCGTTTTGTCGGGCAAATGCAGACGCGGCGCAATCCGCTGCGTCGCTGCAGATCGTCAAAGACAAACTTATGGCGGAGAACTGAATGTCCGTCACACTTGACGGAATATGGATGTACCTCAGCGCAGAGTCTGCATAAGTGAAAACGGAGATGGTTCCGGCAGGCGTCTGCGTCTTACCGTCCGCGACACACAGGACACGAAGATATTTCGGACTATGAATCGAATCGGACGAATATAACGATTCAACGGAAGCCGGAATTGTGAACACGTCTGCCGCAGCACAGCGCGGATACAGAATCAATGTCGTTTTTTCCGCATCGTACAATACGCCGTTTGTATCGGCGGAATAAACCGGATTATCTTCCGCAACTGTGATATACTCCAGCGACGGGATATGGCGAAGCGCTTGGAGTGTCTGGCTGAGGACGCCGCCGTCAAAGGACGCCGGAAGTGACAATTTCCGCAAATAGTTGTTATCGCTGAAAGAAATGGACGAGAAGAAGTACTTGATCCCGTCCGGTACAGCATAGGACGCGTCCTGCTTTCCCGCAGGATAAAGGACAAGGCATTGACCAATCTTATGGTACAGAACTCCGTCCTTGGCATAAAAGCTGCTGTTCGCTTCGTCGACAGTGATCGTTTTAAGGTTTGTAAAGTACGTTGCCGTTTTCGACGCAATACCCTCGAAAACTTCAAGCGTTTCCGGCAGACGGAGCGCAGTCAGTCTGCCGCACACGTCCTCCGGCCAGCCGCTCACATCAAAGCGGAGAACCGGAAGATCATGATACTGCGCAGGAATGGTCAGTTCAAAAGATCCGGCCGGCGGTTCGCGCAAGCCAGTGATCGTCACACCCGCATTATACGTTATGCCGTTTTCATCTGTTGTTTCAATATACTCAAATTCAAACAGCTCGTCATCCTCATCCTGTTCCACGGGTGTGAACTGCGTATGGTCGGCGTTGCAAAGCATAAATGCACAATTTTTTTCTTTGGCAAACGCCGCCGCTGCGCCTTCCGTCGTGTCGCTGCAGATCGTGAGCGTGCGCACGAGCGTGAAACGGACGTCGCTTACAGACGCCGGAATATGCAAATACTTGAGAGAGGACGCGGCCGGCGGGACCAGAACGCCTGACGGCGTCGCGTTCGCAGCGCTGTCAATACACAGCACGCGAAGATTCGTAAGCGTCCGGATCGAATAACTGTTATACAGCTTCTGCACACACACGGGAATGGTATAAAACTCTGTTTCGACATTCGGCGGGATGTGCAGCAAAACAGTCTTTTCGGCGTTGAACAGCACGCCGTACATGTCGCTGCTGTATACAGGATTTCCGTATTCGACAGTGTAGCTGCGCAGATTTTGCAGTGTGCGGAATGCTCTGAACGCCGTCGTGATCGCCTGCGTAAAGGAGGCAGGGATCGTAAGGTCCCGCAGATATGTGTTGCCTGCAAACGCATCGGATATACCGACAGACTGCACCGTATCCGGAATGGAAAACGCCTTATCCTGCTTTGCGGCAGGGTACTTCAGCAAAACGCTTTTATCTTTATTGTAGAGCACGCCGTCCTCGGCGCAGTAGTTTTGGTTTGCTTTGTCCACAACAAATTCACGCAGTACCGAACAGCCGGAAAAGGAATTATCCGTGATCTTACGAACGGTCGACGGGATCTCCACGCGAGTAAGATACGGCTTCATATCACCGCTGTACAGATAACTCGCCTCGTCGATTTCCAGAACCAGCAGTCCGTTATATGTTTCAGGAATGGTCAATGTAAACGGCTCGCTCGGAACCTCTTTGAGACCATAGATTCCGACGCCTTCAATGTACGTCCCGTTTGCGCCTGTCTTCCAGATGTAATAGGAATCAAACAGGTCGCCCGACGCAAACTCCGGTACCGGAGGATCGTTCTCCGTAATCTCGCGTAAGACGGTGTGGTTATCGTTACAAATGCGAAAACTCAGATCGTTTTTCTGCGCGAAAGCCGCTGCCTGAGACGCGCTTGTCTCGCAGCAGATGATCGTTTCAGTTTTACGCATATTAGAGTATTGGATCGAAGAAACGCTGCGCGGAATGTGCAAACAGATCTTGTTTTCATGACCGATCACATCCGCATAGATCAAGTTCGCCATCGGCGTATGGTCGGAGCCGTCCGGCACACAAATCACTTTTCGACCGTTCATATTCGTCAAAGCATAGTTGTCGATCGCAACAACGCAAGACGGGAGTGTATACTGTGCTGCGCCGCAAGCGGGATAGCGCAGAAGGATCGTTTGATTTTTGTTATACAGTACGCCCGCGTCGTCTGCATACAATGTCGGGTTGTCCGCACTGACGATGTATTTTTTTAAATTTATCAGGGCGATTCCGTTTTCCGCTGCATTCGGGTCGTTGAACGTCGACGGAAGCGAGATCGTCTGAAGCGGGCAGTTCCAGTCGAAAAAGACGTCATCGTCCGCAAATGCTTCCGTGCCCTCCGGAATCACAAAATCGGTGATCTCTTTTGCGTTTGGATACGCGACAAGCGTCTTGCCGTCTGCCGAATAGAGCACGCCGTCCTCGGACTTAAAATATGTGCTGTCTGTATCCACGGTGATCTCTTTGAGCGTCGCACAGCAAAGCGCGCCTTTTTCGATCGTCTGAACCGTCGACGGAATATGCAAGCTGAACAGATTTTCAAAGTACGTTCCGAATGTGCTTTGGATCATCAAGACGGGCAGACCGCCGTGCGACGATGGGATCGTCAAATTGATCGGAACGCTGATTACGCGGCTTAAACCGATCAGGCTCTCGCCTATCGCGATATAATCGCCGTTTTCGTCTTTGACATACTTGCCGTCCGCGTCTTTTTGATAAAGCGTGGAGAACAGAAACAAACCTTCGTTTATGTCGCTGATCGGTTCCGGCAGCGGCTGGTTCGGAAACTGCGGTTCATCGACGACAGGGACGTAGTGCTGCAGACCGCAGTCGCGGCAGGAATTGCCTGTTTCGGCCGCAGCTTCCGCCAATTCTGTTGTTACATACGGACTGCACACCGTAACTGTTCGCGCGCCCGACTGTAAATCAAAGAAGTGGAGGGAGAGCCTTGAGCCGCCCAAATAGCCAACATACGAAGACGGTAAATGTACCGTGGATAGGTTCGGACAATTCTTTACCGCACCGGTGCAAATATCGCTGAACCCTACGCCATCACCTAAGATCAATGCTTCTAAGGATTCACAGTCGGAAATCGCGTCGGGATAGACGGACATACCCTGCGGGCCGACAGCGATTGTCAGCGTCTGCAAATAGGGGTTGTCAAAGAACGCTTTTTCACGGATCACTTGTGCGCCGGCGAACGTCGTGAACGCTTCGTCCGTTTTGGCCTGCGGATAACAAACCAAACGTGACGTGCCGAAATTCACGTTGCCGCGATATAACACGCCGTCGACGGAATAGTAATACGGATTCTGTATATCTACTTCAATCCATTCAAGATATGGACAGTTTATAAACGTCGGATCGGCGATCTCTTCGACGCTCGCAGGAATACGAACGCCGAGGTAACGGCTCAGTTTAGCCGGCTTTTCCAGTCGTGTGACGGGATAACCGCGATACGAATCGGGAATAGATAAATAGCCGGCAGTATTCAAAAGATCGGAGCGAACGCCGCGGATCGATACGGCACAGGTGTCTTCCGTTTCAACCGCAGAACGGGAACCGTTTTCATCAAGATACCAGACGTCGAAATCAACCTCGTCACAGTATTCATATACATTGTAAAGACCGCCGTCAGGCAGTGAAACAGCTTTATACTGCGGAACAGCCGCAAACGCTGCGGGACAACTGCTGCAAAGCATCGTCAGAGCCAGAATCACAGCGATGGCGGCACGCTTGGTTTTGCCCTTTTTCATACGTTTTCCTCCTTTGCTCATTATGCGGACGGATGGTTTTCAGAGTCATTAAATCATTTTACGTCATCTCCTTTCCGTTTACATTATAGTCATTATATTGAGTATTGTCAAGATATTAAGTATGATAATATGCCATCGGGTGATGGAAATGATAAGCTATAAACCTTTTTATGATACATTATTCAAAAAAGGACTCACAGAATATTATCTGATTTATAAGCAGGGATTCTCTGCCAACACCATCCACCGCATCAAGCACGGCGAAGCCATCAGCACCAAAACGCTCGATGCGCTGTGCTTTACGCTGGATTGCGAGGTACAGGACATCATTTGTCATATAAAAGACGCGTAAATACTGCATAGTTCGACAATGCCGTGCCGGTTGTGTTTATTCTGTTTTAAAGGGGCGCTTACGCGTTTTCTTCCCAGTTCATCGAACGCTGTACGGCGCGTTTCCAGCCGGCGTACAGAGCGTCGCGCTTTTCCTGCGCCATGGACGGACGGAACACGCGCTCCACCTTGCGGATCGACTCCAGCTCGTCCATGCTGTTCCAGAAACCGGTCGCAAGGCCGGCCATATACGCGCAGCCGAGCGCCGTCGTTTCCACGGTCACGGGGCGGTTGACCTCGGTGCGGATGAGATCGGCCTGTATCTGCATCATCACGTCGCTGACCGAAGCGCCGCCGTCCACGCGCAGCTCCGAGAACGGGATGCCCGCGTCCGCCTGCATCGCCTCAAGCAGATCGGTCATCTGGAAAGCGATGGATTCTATCACCGCACGCGCGAAATGCGCACGGTTGACGCCGCGCGTCAGGCCGACGACACAGCCGCGCGCGTACATATCCCAGTACGGCGCGCCGAGGCCCGTAAACGCCGGGACAAGATAGATGCCGTTTGCGTCGTGCACGCTCTCGGCCAGACGGTCGCACTCCGGCGCGGACGAGATCATCTGCATCTCGTCGCGCAGCCACTTGATGACGGAGCCCGCGTTGAACGCGCTGCCCTCGATGGCGTAGATCACCTCGTCGCCGACGCCCCACGCGACGCCCGTTACAAGGTTGTTGTTCGATACGGTGCGTTCTTTTCCCGTATTCATCAAAAGGAAACAGCCGGTGCCGTATGTATTCTTTGCCTGACCGGCCTTGAAGCAGCCCTGACCGAACAACGCCGCCGGCTGGTCGCCGATCGCGCCGCTGATGGGCACGCCCGCGAGCATCGACAGACCGAACGCGTCCGCGCTCACCGTGCCGTAAACCTGACTGGACGGCACGACCTCCGGCAGGATCGACATCGGGATGCCGAACTTTTCGCACAGGAAGCCGTCCCAGCAGAGCTTATCCACGTCGAAGATCATCGTACGCGAGGCGTTGGAATAGTCCGTTACATGCGCTTTGCCGCCGGTCAGATTCCAGATCAGCCACGTTTCGACCGTGCCGAACAGCAGATCGCCATTCTGCGCCTTTTCTCTGGCGCCGGGAACGTTTTCGAGAATCCATCGGATCTTCGTCGCAGAGAAATACGCGTCAATAATCAGGCCGGTATGGTCCTTGACATAGTCGCCCAGACCCTCCGCTTTCAGGTTATAGCAGTATTCCGCCGTGCGGCGGCACTGCCAAACGATGGCGTTATAAACGGGCTTGCCGGTGTTCTTGTCCCAAAGGATCGTCGTTTCGCGCTGATTCGTTATGCCGATGCACGCGACCTCCTGCGGCGAGATCTCGCCGTCGGTGAACAGCTCCGCGACGCTCAGCAGCTGGCTGGACAGGATGTCCATCGGGTCATGCTCGACCCAGCCGGCCTGCGGATAGATCTGCGGGAATTCATGCTGCGCTTTTTTGGCGATATTGCCGGCCCTGTCAAACAGGATCGCGCGGGAACTGGTCGTCCCCTGATCCAGTGCGAGAACATATTTCTTTTCCATAATACGGCACCTCCAAATAGTCTGATTTAAGGATAGTATATTTTACGAAAAAAGTCAATCGTTTAGAGCAAAAAGCACAGGCTCACCACCTGTGCTTCTCCATATCCACGCGGCCGTCCGCGAGAAAAGTCACGCCCTCCCCTTCCAGCAGAGCGCGCTGCATTTCGGCGCCGCCGAACGCGAACGCCGCGGACGTTGCGCCGTCACGCATCACGACGCGGTGACACGGGATCACGCCGGGCTTTGGGTTCACATGCAGCGCATAACCGACGACGCGCGCCCACCGGGGATTGCCCGCGAGCGCCGCCACCTGGCCGTACGTTGCGACCTTCCCCGACGGAATGGTCTGTACCACCGCATAGATGCGTTCAAATGTGTTCATTCGCTTCCAGATCCTTCGCCAGAATCTCCGCCGCCGCCTTCACACAGTCCAGACAGCTGCGTCGATGATAATACTGCGGCGTACGTTCGTCGGGCACGGGCGGATCGTTGTGCGAGCCCATCCCGCGCAGCAGCTCGCTGCACACGATCGAACCGAACCGCGCTTCAAACGCGTCGCTCAGCTCGCGTATTTTGGGATACATCTGCTTTTTGCAGTCCGGCGTGCCGTCGCCGTATACCAAACCGGCGATCAGTCCCATCCCGCTGACCGCGCCGCAGACGTACCGCAGACGCGCAAAGCCGCCGCCGAACGGACACGACAGCCGCAGCAGCGTCTCCTCCGGCAGACCGGCGACGTCCGAAAATGCGGCCGCTACCGCCTGACAGCAGTTATAGCCCGCAGTAAAGTATTCCTCTGCTTTTCGCACATATTCATCCGGGCACACAGCGTACTCCTCCTTATTTGATCTCCGTAAGAAATACCGAACCGTCTTCGCCGCTCATATCCACGGAGAAAGTCCGCGTCACGCCGTCCTTATCCACATAAGAGACGCCGTTGTTCGGAATATCGCCGAAAAACACGGTCGTGACGACAAGCGGACGGTCGGGCGTCAGCCGGTCCTGCCGATACACGACGCTCGTTTTAAAATGGATCTGGCCGTTGTCGTCAAAGTCAGGCTCCGTGAGCGCGAGAACACAGAAATCGCGGACAGTCGCATCCGTCGTGAAAACGAGCTGCGTCTGCATCTCGCCGGTTTCGGCAACGCACGTATCGTACGGCTCCGACGGCATCCCATCCTCCGCGTACCGCACGGAAATCTTCGCGTCCGTGAACGTCTCCTCTGTGACGGTCGTCTCAGTCGGTGCGGTCGATTCCGCTTCTTCGGTCGTTTCGGCGGCTGTCGCTGTCTCTGTTTCCGATGCGGAAGTCTCCGTCAGGCTTTCATTCGTCGACGGCTCCTGCGCGGTTGCGTCCGCGGTCGACGCCGAGCGGTCCGCATGGGAGCACGAAGCGCACATGCCGAGCGTCAAAGCGCAGATCAGAAATAATGCAAATATTTTTTTCATTATAGACACTCTCCATCTCAGTTGCATAAGCGGTCTGTTTCGATATATCGCACGCCCATTTCATACAACTTTTCGGCGTCCGCGATGCTGTTGACGGTCCACAGCGACAGACCGACGTCCTGCGAGAGCGTGCTGCGGATCATTTTTTCCGAGTTGAGCTTGCGGTCGGCGGAAAGCCAGCAGTTGCCGAGCGCTTTGGCTTCATCGATCTTCTTCTGCGTGATCGCATAAACCAGATACCACAGCTCGACATCCGGGTCCTGTTCGCGAATGATCTGAAGCTGCTTCAGGTCAAAGGAAATGATGATCGCCTTGTCCATAAGACCTTTCGAGCGCACCGCTTCCAAAACGGTATGCAGCGAATCGTAGTCGGACGATTTGATCTCGATCTGCGGACGCGTTTCACTGCCGACGAACACGTCGAGAAATTCATCGAGCGTGGGGATCTGCATGTCGGGATAGTTCCAGAAGTTCGTACCCGTCTTATACGTAAAACTGCGAAGCGACGCAAAGTCCGTGCGGCTCACAAGTCCGACCTGCCAGAAACACTTGCTCACAAAGGGATCGTGGCTGAGCACCCAGACGTTGTCCTTCGTCAGACGGATGTCACATTCGGCGGAATAGTAGCCGTGTTCCGTCGCCAGCTCGTACGAAGGGATCGAGTTTTCCGGCGCCTGGGCGTTGACGCCGCGGTGCGCGGTGATGAGCATCGGCTCCGTGATGACCGTGCTTTCGGATAATGAGATCAGATCCTTCGGCCGGTTCATCTGCTGCTGAAGCAAAAACACCGGTGAATTGGCGCTCATAAAGATCGGCACCAGAACGGCCGTGATGATCCGATTAATCCATGTCAGCAAAACGAATCACTCCTTTCATATATCTGGATTATACCACATGGCGCGGGAAAGTGCAACCGAAAAAAGCGTTCGACTTAATTGAATCGTGCCTGAATCGTGCCTGAATCGTGCCGAAATACATTTAACTCTTGCGCCGCAGTCCTTTTTTTGCTATGATATAGAAAAATGCAAAAGGAATGATGTACATGCTTCAGAAGATCCTTGCCGTGCTTTTATCACTCACGACGTTCGCGCTGTCTCTGAGCGCGTCGCGCAATAAGGTGACCGCGCCGGCTGACGATTCGGATTTTGTGCCGGTACTGCGTTTTGTCATCGCCAGCGATACGCATATCAAAACCGTCGGCGACAAGCGCGCCAAACGCATCCAAAAGATCCTCTCGCTCGCGTACAGCGACGCCGAACAGGACAAGGCGTACGACAAGCTGGACGCGGCGGTCTTTGCGGGCGATCTGACTAACAAGGGTACGCTCGCCCAGTTTCTCGGCTTCAAGGGCGCCGTCAACAGCGTCTTGCAGCCGCAGACGCAGCATCTTGCCGTCGTAGCCAAAAGTCACGACGGGAATACGCTGGGCAAGAAGTCTCTGCGCCTTTATGAGCAGTTGAGCGGCCAAAGCACGGATTTCCATACAGTCATCAACGGGTTCCACTTCATCGGCCTGTCCGCGTCGAAAACAGAGAACGAGCATTACAGCGAGTATCAGCGTACATGGCTGCGCGAGCAGCTCGACGCGGCCGTACTGGACGATCCGCAAAAGCCAATCTTTGTTACGCACCATGAGCATGTCAGCGACACGGTCTACGGCAGCTTCGACGAGGACGGCTGGGGCATCGGATACTTCAAGGACATTTTCAGCGAATACCCGCAGATCATTCACTTCTCCGGACATTCCCACTATCCGCTGAACGATCCGCGCAGCATCTGGCAGGGTGCTTTCACAGCGGTCGGCACCGGCGCCGTGTATTACGCCGAACTGACGGTCGACGGCGAAAACTGCGTGCATCCTGCGTATTCTGACGTGATCGCGCAGTGTTGGATCGTGGAGGTCGACGCACAGAACGCCGTGCGTTTGCGCGGATTCGATGCGATCAGCGGCAAACTGCTGTGCGAATACACGCTGCACAACGTCGCGGACAAGACCGCGCGCGAATACACGAGCGCGCAGCAGCAGGCAGCCGCGTCTGCACCCGCGTTCGACAAAGCAGCCGCGATCACTGTATCAAAGAATAAAAAGGGAACCGTAAACATCGAGCTGCCCGCCGCCAAAGCGACGGACGGGACCATAGTGTTCCTGTACAGGATGACCGCGGTCGACGGCGCCGGCAAAACGGTCGACGAACAGACGCTCGTCAACGACTACTGGCTGGCTGACGACTACGAAAAGATCGCGTTTACTTCATCGGCGCCGTCCGGTTCGACAATCACCGTCACAGCGGAAAACGCGTACGGAATGCAGTCCGAACCCGTTCAGGTCCAAATACCGTAAATAAAACTGCCGCAGATCAGATCGTCTGAAATGCGGCAGATATTTTTTTATGACAGCAAAGCGGTCAGCCGGTCCAGCGCGCGAAGCAACGCCGTTTGGAGCGTCGGACGCTCGTCTAATGCGAGCGTGTACCCGAGATCGCGAACGGGCAGAAACACCGCGTGTGCGCTCGCGCCGCCGTTCGGAGAATGGATGCAGAGCAGGAGCCGTCCGTCCTTATCCTTAAAGAGCATACCGTGTCCGCCGTCCAGCTCATGCCGTTTGTCGTCCTTCGCATACAGCCGCGCATACTGCTGCCGCCAGAGGCCGTGCAAGCGGTTCGCGGCGGCAATGCCCACACAGTAGCCGTCCTTCGAGACGTTGGACCAGAGCATCAGCAGCTTGCCCGTACGGCTCTTATAGAGGAACGGTCCATCCGTGACACGACGCGGTTTCCAAGCCGGATCGTCCGCGCGGAACAGATCCCGGGGCTTCGCGATAAAATGCGACAGATCGTCGCTCAGCGCGGCGGCCGTCATGCGGCCGACGCCGTCGTCCGTCCCCGTCCATTCGCGTACATAGATCATGTACGGCCTGCCGTCCTCGACATACAATGTGCCGTCAATACAGTCCTGGCCGTGCGGCGTGACGTGTCCGTCGGAGATCTCTGAAAACGGTCCCATCGGCGAAGCGGCGCGAAAAACGGATACGCCGCGGCGTCCCGTCGTGCGGGAACGATACGTTGCAAAGAGATAATAGGCGCCGCCGTACCGGTGACACTCCGGCGCCCAGAAATTGTCCGCTCCGTCAAATCCGTCGTCCGCCGTGAACACGTTGAACGGGCCGGCCCAGTGCTTCAGATCCTCGCTGACAAAACAGCCGTACCCCGGCTTGTCCGTCGCGCACGTCCCGTACATATAGTACAGACCGCCGTCCAGAAGCACGAACGGATCGCGGATCGAAAAATCATCGACTGTCAGGGAATACGTCATATCCCGATCCTTCGCCGCCGCTGTGCATACGGCGACGCCAATCATCCACGCCGCCAGCAGCAGACAGACGACACGCTTCATCCTTCGACGATCTCGGCATGTGCGATCACGATCGGCGTCACAGGCGTCGCCAGTTCGCCCATAGAGTTATAGCTGCGCTCCACCGTCAGGAAGCCGTCGACCGTTTCCATACCCTCGATCACCTTGCCGAACGCGGCATAGCTGCCGTCGAGCGACGCGGAATACGTGTCACTGTAGCAGATAAAGAACTGCGACGACGCGGAATCGGGTACCGTCGTGCGCGCCATGGAAATAACGCCGCGATCGTGGTGCAGCGTGTTCTGCGCAAAGCCGTTGTTTGCGAATTCGCCGTAAATGGAGTCCGCCTCTTTGCGGCCGGAAAGCGCGGGATCGCCGCCCTGCGCCATGAAATCATCCACGATGCGGTGGAACGTCAGACCGTCATAGAAGCCTTCAGAGACGAGCTTGCGGAAATTCTCGACCGTCTTCGGCGCGTATTCGGGATACAGTTCGATCTTGAACGCCTCGCCGTTTTCCATCGTGAACAAAACGAAGCTGTGCTCCGCGCTGCCTGCGGCGTTCTGTGCCGTCGAATTCGCGGCGTCCTCCGGCTGTTTCACGGAAGACGATCCTTTCCCGCACCCGCCGAGTATGAGCGAGAGAACAAGTACGATCGCCAGAATCAACGCTGATCTTTTTTTCATGTTTATCACCTTTTCCTGTAAGATACATATACTTTACGGGATTTTGCTCGTTTTGTCAATCCTTCAAATAAAAAACGGTTTTCGGTTGACAGAAAAAGTGGGATATGTTAAAATGTTTGTTATAGAATTGAAGGGAGATTTTAGTATGCGCGCATCCTTGTTTTTGAAAATCGTCGCCGTGCTGACGGCGGTATTGGCCGTGCTGACGACGGCTTCCTGTTCTCTGATCGGCGATGAGAACGAAGAGTCGACGACCGAGCCCGAAGCTGTCACGATGGAGGCAAGACCTGTTTCCGAGGAGCAGATCCTGGATTTCTATAACCGTGCCGTCAATGCGATCAAAAAGGAAAAACCCGGCGTTTCCGCCTCGTTTGATTCCGACGTGCGCGATGTGAATACCGGCGACAATACGGAAGCCGAGGCGCTCATCCAGTTCGCCAAAAACTTCTCCGAGGCGCTCGATAAAGTCAAAGAAACCAAGGAATACGGCAGCGACCTGAACGATTTCCTGCCGCTCAAGGGCACCGACGTCGTCAGCCGTCTGACGAGCGCGGACATCGTCAAGGCGGAGATCGCCGACGTCGAGGACGACCGCTATTCTTACGACGTGCATATTGTACTGGCTGACAGCACCGCAAGCGGCGCTGCGGCCAACGCGTTCGATTTCGAGGCCGACAAGACCGAGATCCTCAGCACTTTTGCGGAGTATCAGGACACGATCGAGGTCAGCGACTACGACGTTTCCTACAACGGCTGTGAGATCTTTGCGCGCATCAACAAGGAAACCAACCGCGTGACGTCGCTGCATCTGGTGAAGAACGCGATCGTTTCGTCCAGCGTGAACTTTACCGGCACGCTCGCACAGCTCGGCGAAACCGACGTTTCGTTTAACCTTCAGGAAAATCTGGAGTTCTATGACTTCATCTGGGACGAACCGACGGAGATCGCGGAAGAATAAATCGGAGGCATAGTATGAAAAAGTTTTTTCAAAAAGTGCTTGCAGGCCTTATGGCCGCGGTCGATCTGATCATTTTCGGTATTTTACCGATGCCCTCGCTGGTCGGCAGAGGCGTTGCGACCGAACAGGACCCGATCTATCTGACGGCGCACCGCGGCGTCAGAGCGAAGGCGCCGGAAAACACCATCCCCGCCTATAAGATCGCCATTGACATGGGGTTTTACGCCGTCGAAACGGACGTGCATCTGACAAAGGACGGCGTGTGGGTCATCTGCCACAACGACAACATCGAAACGTGGTACAACGGCAACGCCGTGATCGAAGATTCGACCTATGAAGAACTGCTGCAATACAGGATCAAGCGCGGTCCCGGCTATCTGAAATACGGCAAACTGCAAATCCCGACGCTGGAGGAATACCTTGACCTGTTCGTCGGCACCGATTCGCGACCGCAGATCGAGATCAAAACAAGAGGCAGCGACTATAACGGCATCCGTGAACTGCTGCAGGCCGTTTCTGACAAAGGTCTTTCCGAACAGGCGATGATCATCAGCTTCGATCTGGATCAGCTGATTTATATTCGTCAAACGCTCCATTCGGATATCGAGCTTTGGTACCTGTGCGGTGAGATCACACAGAAGGAGATCGACGAAGCCAAATCCATCGGCGGCAACGTGTGGCTCTCCTGCGACCGCGACAAGAACACCGTGGAATCCATGCAGAGCGCCGTCGACGCGGGCGTTCCGGTTTCCATGTGGACAGTCAACAAGCTCAAGGATGCAAAAATGCTGTATGAGGCCGGTTTCCGCTACATGGAAACAGATCGTCTGGCGCCCTGATCGCTCCCGAAAAAGTTTCAGACCGCATCCCGAAAAGGATACGGTCTGTCTTTTTAGGTAATAGAATTAAGGCAACACCGCACAATTCGCGATGCACGCCTTGCTCGAATCTTATTCCGTCATGCTGCACAAAAATCTCTTGACTTGCGTCAGCAAGCCTTCGAGCTTTTTGTACAACCTGACGAAAAATCTTGCTTCGCAATCCGC
>JAFSYP010000122.1 GCA_017449935.1 Clostridia bacterium | reverse complement strand
CGCAGCATGGGTGTCGTAGTCGCGGACTAATGACGCGTGTGTGGGAGGAAACATCCGATTAACCACATCAATGGAGGAAATGTATTATGAAACACGGTAAAAAATATCAGGAGAGCGCAAAGCTCGTTGATCGTTCCAAGCTCTACGACACCGACGAGGCAATGGCGACCGTCATCAAGACCGCCACGGCCAAGTTCGATGAAACCGTCGAAGTGCACGTCCGTCTGGGCGTCGACTCCCGTCATGCTGACCAGCAGGTCAGAGGCGCGGTCATCCTGCCCAACGGCACCGGTAAAAAAGTCCGCGTCGCCGTATTCGCAAAGGGCGACGAGGCGAAGGCTGCGGAAGCCGCAGGCGCAGATATCGTCGGCGCTGAAGATCTTGTCGCGCGCATCCAGGGCGAAGGCTTCATGGATTTCGACGTGGCGATCGCCGCGCCCAACACGATGGGTCTGGTCGGCCGTCTCGGTAAGATCCTCGGTCCCCGCGGTTTGATGCCCAGCCCCAAGGCCGGCACTGTGACGCCCGACGTCGGCAGAGCCGTCACCGAGGCGAAAGCCGGTAAGATCGAGTATCGTCTGGACAAGACGAACATCATCCACTGCCCCATCGGCAAGGCTTCCTTCGGCCCCGAAAAGCTGCAGGAAAACTTCAACGCGCTGCTGGACGCCATCATCAAGGCGAAGCCCGCGGCCGCGAAGGGCCAGTATGTGCGTTCCTGCGTGATCGCCACCACGATGGGCCCCGGCGTCCGCATCAACCCGATGAAGGTCGGCACCGCTGCCGCCGGCTGATCGAATAAGATCATTACCCCCATGACCTCGGTCATGGGGGCTTTTCGTTGCCTCAGGACGGCTGCGGCAACCCGATGAACAGCTCCGGCGCAGACGCGCGGGCGCTGCAAAGCGCGGCGGCCTGCGGGAAGCTCTGCGCATAAAACGCGGCGGCTTCCAGCCACGGCTGCGGCAGCGACGGCGCTTCGGCGCACGCGCGCAGCAGCCAGCGCTCCGCTTCGGTGCGGTTGTTTTCATGCAGATGACACTGCGCGAGCAGCAGCATCCCTTCGCTTCGCGCGTCTGGCCATACGACGTCCGCCGCGCTCAGGTACCGCCGCAGCGCATAGATCGCTTCGGCGTACTCGCCTGCGCGTATGCAGCGTTCGGCGCGTGCGCGCAGCGCTTCGGCCGGCGTTCCTGTTTCCGTCATGGTTCGTACCTCTTACCGCGGCTGCGGTCGTTCGGGACGGCCGGGGCCAGGCGGCGGGGGCGGTCCCATCGGCGGGCGTCCGGGACGCGCCGGGAACCGCGGTCTGTGCGAACACGGACGGAACGGGAACGGATATCGAAACCGGAACATGCGTTCTCCCTCTTTTCAAATCAATGTCGGACTGATCCGCACTATCACCATATGCAGCGTCGAAAAAACCGTGAATCGTTATTCTTAAGCAGATCTTAATGGATTTGCTTCTTTTTTATTAAGAATTGAGACGCTATAATGAACTTGTAAAACAAAAACGAAGGAGATGCAGCAAAATGATGACAATGTTTATTTCGGGTATCGTGTTCGTTCCGGCGCTTCTGGGGATCGGTCTTGCCATGTTCGGCGGGAACGCGGAAACCAAAGCCGCCTGAAGATCACGGATCATGCAAACAAGGATCCTGCAGCAGTGGGGTCCTTGATTTTTTTGCGAAAAGACGCTATAATCTGTTCGGACTCTATCTTGAAAAAGGGGAACTGTTTATGTATACGATCCTGGTTTGCGACGACGACGAAAACATCGTGCGCGCGCTGCGTACGTATCTGGAAGAGGACGGGTATGCCGTGGTGGAGGCGTTCGACGGCAGGCAGGCGCTGGAAGCGCTGGAGAAGGAAACGGTGCATCTGGTGCTGATGGACGTGATGATGCCGAAAATGGACGGGATCTCCGCGTTGGCCGAAATGCGCCGGAACAGCAACGTGCCGGTGATCCTGCTGACGGCAAAGAGCGAGTTTTCCGACAAGGTGCTGGGACTGAACATCGGCGCGGACGATTATATCACCAAGCCCTTCGACCGCTCCGAGCTGCTCGCGCGTGTCCGCAGTCAGGTGCGCCGGTACGTTGTGCTGGGCAACAATGCGCCGCAGGACACGTCGACGCTGCGCTGCGGCGGGATCGAAATGGACGACGAATCCAAGACGGTCACCGTAGACGGCGCCGAGGCGGATCTGACGCCGATCGAATACAAGATCCTGCGGCTTTTCCTGATGAATACCGGCAAGGTCCTCTCGCACAAGGAGATATATCAGCACGTCTGGGAGGACGAACCGTTCGGCAGCAGCAGCACGGTGCTGGTGCATATCCGCCATCTTCGCCAGAAGATCGAGATCAACCCCGCCGAGCCGCGGTATATCCTGTCGGTCTGGGGCCACGGCTATAAGATGGAGAAGAGGAACGACGCATGAAATTTACGCTCAAAACCCTGACGGACCGCCTCACGGCCGTCTTTTTGTTCGTGCTGTTTATGGAGATCTCCGTGGCGATCGCGCTCGGCATCAGCTGCATGTACGACTATCACTTTTATGCGTCGGACTATAAGACATACGCCAAAAACGTGGCGTTCGAGGTCAAGTCCGCCGCGCTGGCGGACGATCTGGCGCAGTACGTCAAGCTGCTGCAGAAGGCGCAGACGCAGACGCTCACGCCGAGCGAAAAAAGCGAGCTGGATGCATTTGAGAGGCGGTACGACGATCCGAACGCCACCAACGTGCGCTACACGGTTACTGCCGGCGGCAGGACGATCCGTTCCAATGAAACGCCGACGCAGGAAAAGACCGACAATGCGGAAGAAGAATTCCATTGTTTTGAGCGGCGCACGATCTATTCCGATCAGGGCGTGCCGACCGAGCTGTCGATCCGGCTGCGCGTGGTGCCCGATCTGCCCGCCAAGGACGCATACCGCACGGTGGACGCGCTGATCCGCTTTGCGATCGTCATCCGCTATCCGATGATCGTTCTGCTGGTGCTGACGGCGCTGTTCGCGCTGCTGATCCTCGGCGCGCTGATGAGCAGCGTGGAGGTCACGGACGAGAACGGCAGAGAAAAGAAAGCGAGCTTCATCGACCGCATCCCGCTCGACCTGCTGATCCTGATGCTGCTGGGCGTTTTCGGCTTCTTCGGCATCCTGGTGGCGCTGACCGCCGTCGCGGACATCAAGGAAACCAATATCGTGCTGTGGAACGCCATCATCCTGATCATCGCCTTTTTCCTGATCGTCGTCGCGATGGTGTTCAATCTCTCCGTAGCGGCGCGCATCAAGCGCGGACACGTCTACCGCAACACGCTCGTTTACCGCGTGATCGCCAGGATCCGCAAGCTCGCCGGCAAAGAAAACGACGGATACTTCAAAGTGCCGTTCATCGGCAAGGCGATGATGACGGTGGGGATCGCGACGTTGGCGGAGCTGGCCGTGCTGCTGTATTTCGTGTTTGCCTACTATTCAAAAGGCATCGTGTATCTGAGCGACTTCCGCTTTATGAATTACGTCTGCTTTTGGGCGGCGGGACGGTTCATCCTGATCCCCGTGTTCTTTATGATGGCGCTGAACCTCAACCGCCTGCGCGAAAACGGCGAACGGCTCGCGCAGGGCGACTATCAGTTCGACGTGGATTCGCACATCATGTTCGGCGATTTCCGCCAGATCAACGCCAATCTCAACAAGATCCAGGGCGAGATGATGGAGGCCGCCGAGGAGAAGAACCGCAGCTACCGCCTGCGCAGCGAGCTGATCACCAACATTTCGCACGACATCAAGACGCCGCTGACCTCCATCGTCAACTACGTCGATCTGCTGCGTTCGGCCGATCCCGCGCAGGCGCAGGAGTACATGGACATCCTCGCGTCCCAGTCGGTGAAGCTCAAGAAGCTGCTGGAAAACCTGATCGAAGTCTCCAAGCTGACGACCGGAGACATCTCCGTGCAGATGGAGCAGCTCGACGCCGTGATGTTCATCGAGCAGACGCTCGCCGAATTTGCCGAGCAGCTGGAGGAGCGCAGGCTGCAGGTCGTAACGGAGTACGCCGAGGAGGAGATGCCGATCCATGCGGACGGCGACAAGCTCTGGCGCGTGTTTGAAAACCTGCTGGGGAATGTGCTCAAGTATGCGCAGCCCGAAACGCGCGTCTATGTGGGCGTGTCGCGCGATGCGGACGCGCGCGTGCGCATCACCTTCCGCAACGTCTCGAAGGACCCGATCCGGATGACAGGCGAGGAACTGATGCATCGGTTCGCGCGTGCGGACGCGTCTCGCCACTCGGACGGCTACGGGCTGGGACTGTCGATCGCCCGGAGCCTGACCGAGATCCAGAGCGGCACCTTCGACGTGACCGTGGACGGCGACCTGTTCCGCGTCGACCTGACCTTCCGCGCCGCGGAATAAAACGCGCGGAAGCCCGGCGCGCTTTTTGCGGAAAGACTGCGGAAGATTTGAAAAAATGCGTTTTTTCTACTTGACATTTGCCGCACTATGGAATATAATAACATTACTTTAAAATGCGTATCCGTGTGCGGGTGCGGAATCAATTAAAAACGGAGGAAAGAAATCATGAAAAAACACAGCGTTTTATTTAAACTCGCTGCAATGTGTCTGTCTGTCGTGATGCTTTTCGGCATGGTCGGCGTCATAGCATATGCAGATGAGTGCTCCCAGGGCGGCGAGCACAATTGGCAAGTGCAGTATAATGATGACGGTACCGTGAAGTATGACGAAACAGGTCATTATTTCGTCTGCGCGAAGTGCGGCAACACCAAATCCGAAAAGCACGAGCTTGGTTATTGGAGCCTGGGCAACAAAAAGCATGCACAAAAGTGCACGGCCTGCGAATATGTTAAGCCCAACACAGAAGAAGCCTGTGAGTATAAAGCGGTTTATGCCGGAAACAAGTTCGACGCTCTCGGCCATCCTTATCATGAGTTTGTCTGCGTGAAATGCGGCGACGTTCCGGCTTGGGATCTCTGTGATGTTTCCGTAACGCCGAACGGCGATAATTATTCGCACACTTATACTTGCGCTGATTGTAATTACGAAGAGAGCGCGCGTTGCGTCTGGGGCGAATGGACATACCACACCTCCGCAAACGGCACGGGCATCGACGTGGAAGAGCACAATCTGTTCTGCGAGCAGTGCGGTCAGTTCCTTATGTCCGAGCCGCACGACTTCTCCTGGGAGTCCCAGGGCGACCAGACTCTGTTCAAGGGCAACACGATGGTTCGTACCTGCTGGTGCGGATACAAGGATATCCCGGCCGACGCAGAGGCTCTTTGGGTTCTGCAGCAGGGCGCGCCGACAGAGGCGAAGCTGGTGAGCGCGGATGATCTGAGCTATATCCATCAGTTCGGTCTGTGGGTTGCCGGTTCCGGTCTGTTCCTTCTGCGCGTTGCGTTTGAGCCGATCCGCTGGGTCGTGAACCATTTCTATCATCTGGACATTTTTGATTGATTTAAATAAGCGCTGAAATATAATTCGGCTGCCGCAATTGACAATAGTCAGCTGCGGCAGTCTTTTTTTGCTTCTGAATTTTTCGTATCTGTATCTTATTCCCGCACGTCCTCCATCACGGCGAATGCGCAGCGGATGCCGTCCACGGCGGCGGAGACGATGCCGCCTGCGTAGCCCGCGCCCTCGCCGCAGGGCATCAGGCCGTTGATGCTGCTTTGGAAGAACTCGTCGCGCAGGATGCGCACGGGAGAGGAGCTGCGCGTTTCCGGCGCGGTCAGCACCGCATCCGGCATGGCGAAGCCTTCCAGCATCCCGTCCATTTTGACCAACGCGTCCGCCATGGTGTCCGTGACTTTTTTCGGCAGCACGCGGCGGATGTCGGAATAGACGACGCCGGTGGGGCAGCTCGGCCGCACCGCGCCGCCGCGGACCGACGGCGTATCGCGCAGGAAATCGCCCGCGAGCTGTGCCGGCGCGGCATAGCTTTCGCCGCCCAGACGGAACGCCGTGCGTTCGATCTGCCGCTGCAGCTCGATGCCGGACAGGACGTGGTCCGAGGGGAAATCCTGCGGCTCGATGCCGACCAGCAGCGCGGAATTGGAGTTTTCCGCGTCGCGTGCCCATTCGCTCATACCGTTGACGCACATCCCGCCCGCCTCGGAAGCGGCCGCGACGACCGTGCCGCCCGGGCACATGCAGAACGTGTACATCCCGCGTCCGTGCGGCGGATGACACGCCATTTTGTAGTCGGCGGCGCCGAGCGCGGGATGCCCGGCAAAGCGGCCGTATTGTGCGCGGTCGATGAATTCCCGCGGATGCTCGATGCGCGCGCCGACCGAAAACGGCTTCTGCATCATCTGCACGCCCTTGCCGTACAGCATTTCGATCGTGTCGCGCGCGGAGTGACCGATACACAAAAGCAGCGTGTCTGTCTCAAGATCGACGCGCTGTCCTTTTTCTGTCTCATACGTTACGCCGTGAACGGCTTTGTTGGCGACGATCACGTCGCACAGACGGCAGCCGAAACGCACTTCGCCGCCCAGTGCGATCACTTCCTCGCGGAAGGCTTTGACGACGCCGGCGAGCTTGTCCGTGCCGATGTGCGGCTTTGCCGACCAGAGGATCTCCTCCGGCGCGCCCTTGTCCGCCAGTTCCAGAAACACCTTGCGGATCAGGCGGCTTTTGATGCCGGTCGTCAGCTTGCCGTCCGAGAACGTGCCTGCGCCGCCTTCGCCGAATTGGATGTTGGAGTTTTCGTCGAGCGTCCCGCCGGTGAAAAAACGCCGCACGTCCGCCGTGCGCGTATCGACGTCGGGCCCGCGTTCCAGCACGATCGGCCGAAGCCCCGCGCGCGCGAGCGTCAGCGCGGCAAAAAAACCGGCCGGCCCGAACCCGGCGATCACCGGGCGCAGAGGACTGGTGCGGCGCAGCGGCGGTTCTTCATAGACGAACGGTTCGGCGATGCTCGCCTTGCCGCAGCGGCTGCGGCGCAGCAGCTCCTCCTCGTCGCCCGTGACGTCCGCCTCGACGTTGCAGACAAAAAAGATATTGTCTTTTTTGCGGCTGTCCACGGCTTTTTTTGTCAGCCGTACCGCGCGGATACGGTTTTCGGGACAGCGTAAAGCCGCGGCGGCCGCACTGCGCAAGGCAGAGTCCGGCGCGTCCAGCGGCAGTTTGAGTTCTGTGATTCTGAGCATGGGTTTATCCTTTATATTTTGCAGCATAGTCCGCGGCGCCGCATCCCGCCAAACGCCCGGAAGACCAGGCGAAGGTCAGATTGTAGCCGCCGCATTTTGCATCGACGTCCAGTATTTCGCCCGCGGCGAACAGCCCCGACTGAAGCCGCGATTCGAGCGAAGAGGTGAACTCGCGCGTCGCCGCGCCGCCCGCCGTGACCTGCGCATCCGCATAGCCCTTCGTGCCCAGTACGGGGAACGAAAGCGCTTTGAGCGCATGGGCGACCGTTCGAAGCTGCTGGTCCGACAGCGCAATACAGGGCACAGAGAGTTTTTCATGCAGCGTATCACGCAGGACCGCCTGCCCGATACGGCTGTGCACGACGCCGGTCAGAAACTGCTCCAGCGGCCGGCTGCCGTCGCGGTCGCGGATCGCACGCAGGAAGTCTGTCAACGCCTCGGCCGTCATCTCCGGCAGCAGATCGAGCCGCGCCGTCGCGCCCTCGGCGGCATAGCGGCTGACGTCCATGACCGCGATGCCGGAAAGGCCGTATTCCGTAAACAGGATCTCGCCCTGCGCGCTGTGTTCGACGCCGTCCGCAGTCAGCCGAAGCGCCGCATGGACGCGCAGCCCCTTCAGCGCGCGGACAAGGTCGGGCTTGGTGCGGATCTGCACCAGCGCGGGGCGCAGCGGCGTGATCGTATGGCCGAACGCGCGCAGCAGCGCATAGCCGCTGCCGTCCGTGCCGTGTACGCTTGCGGCCTTGCCGCCGCAGGCGACGATCAGCGCGCGAGCGGTATAGGTATCGTTGACGAGAAAGCCGTCGGCGGTTTTCGCAAGGCTCGCCGCGGCCTGACCGCAAAGCAGCGTCACGCCCAGACGCGTGCACTCCAGCCGCAGCACGTCCAGCACGGACGACGCCGCATAGGAACGCGGATAGACGCGTCCCGCGTCGTCCGCCGCGGTCAGAAGTCCGAGAGAATGAAAAAAGTCGAGATCGCTCTGCACGCCGAACCGGTCGAGTACGGTCTGCGCGAACGCCGGATCGTTGTAGTCGGCACCGCAGGCGTGCAGGTTCAGAAGATTGCAGCGGCCGTTTCCGGTAGCGAGTATTTTTTTGCCCACGCGGTCGAGCTTTTCCAGCACGCCGACACGGCTGCCGCGCCTTGCCGCCTCCACGGCGGCCGCGAGTCCGGATGCACCGCCGCCGAGGATCAGTACGTCAAAGCGGTCCTTCATGCGTTTTTCGCTTCGCTTTCGATGCGCTGCAGCGTTTCGCGCAGCAGGAGGATCGCGTCGTGCGATTCATCCCAGAACGTTTCCGGGCGCGTGTTGGCCTCGATCGACAGCCTCTGGCAGCCGGTCTCAAAGACCTCCTTCATAAACGGATAGGGATCGTATCCGTCGCCGTGCATCGGCACCGTCCGGCGCCCGTTTTCACGCGGGCGGGAAATGTGCGCATGGATCATGCGGCCGCGCGTCGCGCGGATGGATTCCAGCGGGTCGTCGACGCGTACCATATGGAAGTTATCGGCCAGCACCTGGACCGATTCGCTGCCCACCGCGTCGGAAAGCGCGAGCGCTTCGCCGACCGTGCGGATGCAGCACGGTTCGGACAGCGGCTCGATGGCGATCCGCATCCCGGCCGGGTCCGTGCGCGGCAGAACGTGCTCGCGCAGGAAGACGACAAGGTCGTCGAAGACGTCCGCTTCGGTCAATCCCTCCGGAATGGCGCGCGCGCCGCCGGAGCCGAAGACGATTGTTTTCATCCCGATCTCGCTGCAGCGCCGGACGGTGCGGTCAAGATAGTCGTCGATCACCGCAAAGTCCCGCTGCAGGCGGTTGACGTAAAGGCCGCCGACCAAAAAGACGCAGCCGGATTCGATCGGCAGACCGATCTTGTCCAGCTCGCGCCGAAAGTCGAGAAACGCATCGTTATCCATGGACATGACGTCGCGGATACAGGTTTCCCCGTAGTCGAATCCCGCGTCGCGCAGGGAAGCGGCGAAAGTTGTTCTGACTCCGAAACAGCATCCGAATCGCATAAAGTTACCTCCGTTTCATTTGCGCTGCGTTTTGCAGCATTTCTTCCGCATTCTGAAGCTGCAGCGGTGTGACCGTGCCGCCGTTGATGCGGGCGATCTCCTGCTTGCGTCCTTCGAGATCCAGCTCCTGCACGGCGGTATAGGTCTTGCCGTCGCGCACGGATTTGGAGATGAGCAAATGGGTATCCGCCATGACCGCGATCTGCGACAGATGCGTCACGCAGATGACCTGACGGTCCGCGGCGGTTTCAAACAGCTTGTATCCGACCTTCTGCGCGGCGCGGCCGCTCACGCCCGTGTCGATCTCGTCAAAGATCAGCGTGTCCACGTCGTCGCAATCGGACAGGACGTTTTTTATGGCGAGCATGATGCGCGACAGCTCGCCGCCGGACGCGATTTTTACGATCGGGCGCGGCGCTTCGCCGGCGTTGGCGGAGATCAGAAACTCGATTTTGTCCGCGCCGGAAGCGGACAGCGGCGCGTCCTCGCGCTGCACCACGAAACGCACGGACGGCATGTCGAGGAATTCCAGCTCCCGGCAGACGCCTTCGCCGAACGACCGGCCGGCCTCGATCCGGCTTTGCGTGAGCGCGTCGGCATGGCGGCGCGTTTCGGCACAGAGCTTTTTGATCTCCCGCTCCAGCGCCGCGGCGCGTTCGTCCGCGCTTTCGAGCAGATCGACCTCGGCCTGCGCCGATTCGAGAAACGCGAGCATTTCCTCTTCCGTTTCGCCGTATTTGCGCGAAAGGCGGTAGAGCACGTCCAGCCTTTCCTCGGCTTCGGCCAGCGCGCGCGGGTCCATATCCAGCGACTCGACGGCGTCGCGGATATCCGAAATGTATTCCCGCGCTTCCAGCGACGCGGATTCCAGAAACTCCGCGGCGGGGCGCAGGTGGTCAAAATAATCGGTCGTTTCGTACAGCGCGTCCGCCGCTTCGCCCAGCAGCGCCGACGCGCCGTCCGTTTCGTCGTCTCCGGCGACGGCGGCATACGCCCTTTGCAGCGCGCGCAGAACGGCGGCGCTGTTGCGGTAGAGCGCGATGCGGTTCTGCAGCTCGTCCCGTTCGCCGACGCGAAGATCAGCTTCGGTCAGCTCGTCGATCTGGTACTGAAGCAGATCGAGTCGGCGCGCTTTTTCGCTCTCGTCCGTCTGAAGCTGCGCGAGTTCTTTTTCGGCCTTGCGCAGCGCGCGGTACGACGTGCGGTACGCGTCGAGAAGGTCGCCGTTCTCCGCGAGCGCGTCCAGGTATTTCACATGGTTTTCCGGCTGGAACAACGCCTGACTGTCGTGCTGGCCGTGGATATTCACCAGCGCGCCGCCGAGCGTCCTGAGCATGGAAACGGTCAGCGGGCAGCCGTTGACGCGGCAGGTGTTGCGCCCGTCCGCGGTGATCCGCCGCCGGATCAGGACTTCGCCGTCGAAATCCAGCTCCAGATCCGCCATGATCTGCCGCACCGCCCTGCCGCAGTCGGTGAACAGCGCCGTGACCTCGGCGCTGTCGGCGCCGCTGCGCAGGATCTCCCGCGACGTGCGCTCGCCCAGCGCCATATTGATGGCGTCGAGGATGATGGACTTGCCGGCGCCGGTCTCGCCCGTGAGAACGTTGAAACCACGGCTCAAGGAAAGCTGCGCGTGTTCGATGATCGCCACATTGTCGATCTTCAGCTCCGCAAGCATGGTTTATACTCCTTTTTCGTTGACTTCCTGCAGGAAAGACAGGATCATATGGCAGGCCTGCGCCGCGTGCTGCGGCGTGCGGAACAGCACAAAGATCGTGTCGTCGCCCGCGATCGAACCGACCAGCCCGTCCCAGCGCATGGAATCGAACGCCGCGCAGGCGGCCTGTGCCGTACCGGTGTAGCAGTGCAGCGCCAGCGTGTGGCCGGCATAATCCGCGGTTTTGACGGAGTGTACGAAGATGGAGCGGAATTTGTTTTCCAGATGCTCCTCGCGCGGATTGTCGCTGACGGCGTAGCGGTACTGGCCGTTTTCACCCATGAGCTTGACGATCCGCAGCTCCTTGATGTCGCGCGAGACAGTTGCCTGCGTCACGTCCAGCCCGCTTTCGCGCAGCCGTTTCAGCAGCTCTTCCTGCGTGCTGATGGGGAACTCCGTGATCAACTGAAGAATACGTTTTTGGCGATTCTTTTTCATGAAAAACTATCCCCTTTGAAGAAGTTTAGAATTGTATATATCCATGAAAGTATCCGCCTTGATGCGGATAAAGTAGGCGTATGTTTCGGCGCGCGCGATGCGCACGACGGCGCCCTTCGGCACGCGCAGCGGCTGCGCGCCGTCGCAGGTCAGCCCCACCTCGCCCTCGGTCGTGGCGTGCAGGGTCAGCGTCGTATCGGGCGCAAACAGCAGCGTCCGCGCGGACAGCATGTGCGGACAGACGGGCGTGAGCAGCAGGCTTTCCAGCACCGGGTCGACGATCGGCCCGCCCGCGGAAAAGGAATACGCCGTCGAGCCGGTCGGCGTCGCGACGATCACGCCGTCGCCCAGGTACGCGCAGGTGTCGCGCCCGTTGGCGCAGACCTGCACGCCGGTCAGCTTCGCCGCACCGATGCGCGAGAACACGGCGTCGTTGATGCACAGCGCTTCGTGCAGGACGCGGTCGTCCGAAAGGATCTGTGCGCGCAGGAGCATACGCCGCTGCGTCTCGAACTCGCCGGTAAAGAGCTTGCGCAAAAGCGGCAGCTCATGCTGCTCCAGTCCGGCAAGGAACGCCATGCGGCCGGCGTTGATGCCCAGCACGGGCTTTCCGGCGGCGATCGCTTTGTGGGATGCGTAGATGATGCTGCCGTCGCCGCCGACGGCGATGACGAGATCGCACGTTTGCAGCATGACGTCCGACGAGCGGAACGCGGCGGGTACGCCGTCGAACTGTGCGCGGAACGCTTCGTCCAGCATGGCGCACGCGCCGAGCTGCGAGAGCTCACGGCAGATCTGCGCCGTGATCTGCGGCGCGTTCTCCCGCGTCAGATTCGGGATGATCGCAATATTCATGGTTGTCCTCCCAATGCTTCGTGCGAACGCTGCACGAGCGCGCGGATCTCCTGCGGGGAGATCGGCTGTTGTTCTGCCTGCGCGCATTTGCGCAGATACATCAGATATTCTATATTGCCCTCCGGTCCCTTGATGGGCGAAAAGGTCAGTCCCTGCACGAGGAACCCCGTATCGGCGGCGAACTGTGTGACCGACCGCACGACGTCCTCGTGTACGGCGACGTCGCGGACGACGCCCTTTTTGCCGACGTTTTCGCGCCCGGCTTCAAACTGCGGCTTGATCAGACAGACCGCCTCGCCGCCGTCGCGCAGCAGATCGTACAGCACGGGCAGGATGATGCGCAGCGAAATGAACGACACGTCCACGCTGGCAAAGTCCGCCGCATCCGGGATCTGTTCACGCGTGCAGTAGCGGAAGTTGGTGCGTTCGAGATTGATCACGCGCGGGTCCGTGCGCAGCTTCCACGCGAGCTGACCGTAGCCCACGTCGACGGCATAGACCTTCTTCGCGCCGTTTTGCAGCATACAGTCCGTGAAGCCGCCCGTGGACGCGCCGACGTCCATGCATACCGCGTCTTCGAGTCGGATGGGAAAGGTCTGCATCGCTTTTTGCAGCTTCAGACCGCCGCGGCTGACGAAGGGGTTGACGTTTTCGCGCACTTCGATGACGTCGTCCGGCTTGACGGTCTGGCCGGCCTTGAGCGCTTTCTGCCCGCCGACGTACACGACGCCCGCCATGATGAGGGCGCGGCCGCGCTCGCGCGAGGGGACAAGACCGCGGGCGAACAGCTCCGCGTCCAATCTGTTTTTATCCTGCATGATGATCCTCTTGTCCGGTGATTTTTTGACGGATGCTCTGTGTATCCAGACCG
Source organism: Clostridia bacterium (assembly GCA_017449935.1). Lineage (GTDB taxonomy): Bacteria > Bacillota > Clostridia > Oscillospirales > Acutalibacteraceae > UBA1425. The sequence goes on along the minus strand of JAFSYP010000122.1, from coordinate 8,216 downwards.
TAGCGGCGCAGCTGCGCCGACACGGACGCCTGCGGCACGAAACAGTCCGGCGCGGCGGTCAGAGAATACGTGCCTTTGAAGCCGCGTTCAAGCAGCATCAGCGCGAAGGACTCGCCGATCCCGCCGCTGCGTACGCCTTCCTCGAAGAAAAAGATCTTTTCGCACCCAAGGACCGCGTCGACCGCCTGCGGGTCGATGGGTTTGATGCGGCCGAGCTTGAGCACGCGCACGGGAAGGCCCGCCGCGGCCTGCATGGCATAGGCGGCGACTCTGCCGTACGAAACGACGGCGATCGGCGCGTCTTCAGCGCCGTAGAGATCGAACGTGTCGAACGACGGCTCAAAATCCGCCGGAAATTCCGGTTCGCTGCCGCGCGGATAACGCACGGCGACAAGCCCCGGATCGATGTACAGCGCGCGTCGCAGATGCTCGTGCAGCTCGCGGTAGGACGCGCTTGCCCAAACGATGATCTGCGGGATGCTGTTCAAAAAGGCTGTGTCGTAAATGCCCTGGTGCGTTTCGCCGTCCTCGCCCGTAAACCCGGCGCGGTCGACGGCCAGGACCATTTTCTGATCCTGCAGCGCGCCGTCATGCAGAATCTCGTCATACGCGCGCTGTAAAAATGTCGAGTACAGCGCGACCACGGGCCTCATGCCGGTTTTGGACAGGCCGGACGCGAACGTGACCGCGTGTTCCTCCGCGATGCCGACGTCGAAGAACCGGCGCGGATAGCGTTCCTCAAAGCCGCGCAGTCCCGTGCCCAGCGACATAGCGGCCGTCACGGCGCAGAGCGTGCGGTCGTGCAGCGCGGCGCCGCAAAGGTATTTGCCGAACTGCTCGGAGAAATTGGTCCCGCTCGTCAGCGGCTCTCCGGAGTTTACGTCGAATTTGGAAATGCCGTGGTACAGCGCGGGGTGCTGCTCGGCGTATTCGCAGCCCTTGCCCTTGACGGTATGCACATGCAGCAGCACGGGCTTTTTCACGAGCTTGGCCGTTTCCAGCGCATTGATCAGCTGGCTGAGGTTGTGGCCGTCGACCGGCCCCATGTAGCGGAAGCCCATATCCTCAAAGAGATTGCTGCCGTACAGATCGTTTTTCAGGCGCGTCTTCCAGCGCATGATCAGCCGCGCGAGCGGCTTGCCGATGAGCGGGATGTGGTTGAGCACCGCCTCCGTGCCGGCCTTGAAGCGCACATATTCGGGCTTGGAGCGGATCACGGCCAGATACCTTGCCAGCGAGCCGACGTTGCGCGAGATGGACATCTCGTTGTCGTTGAGCACCACGATCAGGCGGCAGTCCGCGCGGCCGGCGTTGTTGAGCGCTTCATAGACCAGCCCGTTCGTGAACGAGCCGTCGCCCACCACGGCGACCGTGTAGCTCCTGTTGTCGTTGAGCTGGTTGCCGCGCACGACGCCGTACGCCGCGGACACGGACGTCCCGGAGTGGCCGGAATAAAAAATATCGTGTTCGCTCTCGTTCGGGCGGGGGAATCCGGACAGGCCGTCCTCCTGCCGCAGCGTTGAGAAACGCTCGCGCCGACCGGTGAGCAGCTTATGCGTATAGACCTGATGGCCTACGTCAAATATGATCTTGTCCTGCGGGCTGCGGAATACCTTGTGCAGCGCGACGGTCAGCTCCACCACGCCCAGATTGGACGCGAGGTGTCCGCCCGTGTGCGAAACGGTTTCCAACAGCGTTTTACGGATCTGTGCGCACAGTTCGTCCAGCTCGTCTGTCGAAAGCGGTTGAAGATCCCGCGGCGCGTCGATCCTGTCCAGTATATCCAAATCGGTCATCCCTTTTATTTATTGCGGTTTGCGAGCGAGAGCGCCAGCGCGCGCAGCGTGTCGCCGTCCTCGCCGAAAATTTCCAGCGCGTGTACGGCCTCGGCCGTATACCGTTCGGCTTCGGCGCGCGCCCCGTCGAGCCCGAAGAACGAAACGTACGTGTTCTTGTGCTGCGTTTCGTCGCTGCCGACAGGCTTTCCGAGCGTCGCCGTATCGCTCGTCACGTCCAGAATATCATCCACGATCTGGAACGCCATGCCCAGCCCCTGCGCGAACTGTGCCGCCGCGTCGCGCTGTGCGGGCGAAGATTGCGCCGCGATACAGCCCAGCAGACACGCGGCGCGGATCAGCTCCACGGTCTTGAGCGCGTCCGTCCGGCGAAGGATCTGCGGCGATATGTCTTTGCCCTCATTTTCGAGATCCATCGTCTGTCCGCCGATCATGCCCAGGTGTCCCGCCGCCGCGGCCAGTACGCCGCACGCGTCGACGATGCGCTCGGCAGGCAGCGGCGCTTTCGTCAGTGTTTCAAACGCGAGCGTCAAAAGACCGTCGCCGGCAAGCAGCGCGTTCGCGTAGCCGAACCGGACGTGGCACGCGGGCTTTCCGCGGCGCAGATCGTCGTCGTCCATGCAGGGCAGATCGTCGTGGATGAGAGAATAGGTGTGGATCATTTCCACCGCCGCCGCAAAGGGCAGCGCGGCTTCGTCGTCGGCGCCGCACAGACGGCAGAACTCCAGCACGAGATACGGCCGGATGCGCTTGCCGCCGCCCTCAAGACTGTACCGCATCGCCTCGGACACGACGTCCGAGCCGGGAACGGCTGTATGCAGATACCCCTCGATCCGGGGCAGATCGTCTTCCGGTTTATGCATCGGCCGCGTCCTCCGATTCCGCCAGCGACACGATCTTCTGTTCGGCCGTGTCCAGATACGTATTGCAAAGCCGCACGAGCGCGGACGCTTCTTCATACAGCTTCAAAGAATCGCCGAGCGGCAGACTGCCGTTCTCGAGCTGTTCCGTGATGACGGACAGACGCTCCATGGCTTGTTCATAGGTTGGCTGTTTCATGGTGTTTCCTCCCGAATCGATTTCACGGTGCACGCGGCGCTCCCGCGTGCCAGATGCAGCGAAACCTCGTCGCCCGGCGCAAGAGCCGCGGCGTCCGTAACGGTCCTGCCGTCCTTTTCGGCGATGGCGTATCCGCGCACGAGCACGCGCATGGGGTTGAGCGCGTCGAGCTTTCCGCACAGGACCGACAGACGGTTCCTGTCGCGGTGCAGCGCCGTTTGGACGCTGCGGTCGAGCCGATCGCTCAAAGCGTCCAGCACGAGCCGATGCGGCGCGAAGAACGCCTTCGGATTGTGCAGATTTGCCCTTCCGGAAAGCCGGTCGAGCCGCATCCGCTCCTCCCGCAGACGGTGGCGCACGGCGCGCAGCGCGCGCATTTCAAATCCATACAGGACGCCGCGCTCCTCCAGAGAGTCCGGCACGGCAAGCTCCGCCGCGGCGGAGGGCGTCGGCGCGCGCAGGTCGGCGGCAAAATCGCAGATGGTGAAATCCGTTTCGTGGCCCACGGCGGAAATGACCGGGATCTCGGACGCGGCCACCGCGCGAGCGACGCATTCCTCATTGAACGCCCACAGATCCTCCGTGCTGCCGCCGCCGCGGCCGACGATCAGCACGTCCGCCGCCCGCAGCGCGTTCATGCGTCGGATCGCCTCGCAGATCTGCGGCGCCGCGTCTTTGCCCTGCACCGAAACGGGACAGAGCACGACGGTCGTCAGCGGGAAGCGCCTGCTCAAAATATTGAGTATATCCTGCACCGCCGCGCCGGTCGCGGACGTCACGACGCCGACGCGCATCGGACAGCGCGGGATCTCTTTTTTGCGCGATTCGTCAAACAGTCCCTCGGCGGCGAGCTTCTTTTTGAGCTGCTCGAACGCCACGTGCAGCGCGCCCGCGCCGTCGGGCTGCATATCGTCGATATACATTTGATACTGCCCGTCGCGCGGGAAGAGCGACACGCGTCCGCGCACGAGCACGCGCATCCCGTTCTCCGGCATAAACCGCAGCCGCGCCGCTTCCGAGCGGAACATGACCGCCCGCACGGCCGCCGCGTCGTCCTTGAGCGTGAGATAATAGTGCCCGGTGCGGTAATGGTTGGTGAAGTTGGAGATCTCCGCGCGCACGTAGACCGCGGAAAGATTGCGGTCGCCGTCCAGCAGGGACTTGACGTAAGTATTCAGTTGTGAAACTGTCAGAATATTCATGTCAGATCATTTCATGCTTATAATAAGAAAGGTATGCGATCCCGGCCGCGTTGTCGCAGGCGTATTCGGGCGAAGCGAACACGCTTTCGTATCGCGCGGACAAAGCGGCGCGCAGCAGCGTATTCGACGTCACGCCGCCGGAAAAGACGAGCGGCAGGCCGCTGTGTTCTTTCACGGCATAGTCGGCCATGGCTTCGAGCGCGCGGCAGATATACAAAAGGCAGTAGCGGCAGACGTCGGCAGGGGATTCGCCGGACCGGAACATCCGCTCGCACTGGTTTTGCAGACCGGACAGCGAGCAGCAGCCGTCGCGCACGGGGACGCGGATCGAAAACTCGCGGCTGCTCTTGTGCGCCTCGGCGTCCACGTACTTGCCCGCGGGGAACGGAAAGCCCAGCATCACGCCGACACGGTCGACGGCCTGTCCGGCTTTCAGATCGAGCGAGGACAGCAGCAGCTCGGCGCGCAGCACCCGATCGGGATCGGGCGTCACGCGCACGCACTCGGTCGTTCCGCCGGAAACGTGGAAGGCGAGGAACGTCTTGTCCATCAGATCCGTGCGTCCGGCAGACCAGAGCGCGGCGGCGATGTGTCCCGCCTGGTGCGAAAAACGGTACAGCGGCGCGCCCAGCGCTTTCGCCGTGCAGGACGCGGCGGCGACGCCCGTCAGGAAGCAGGGCATATAGGAGCCTTCCGCATCGCGCGGCCGGTCGGAAACGCCCACCGCGGCGGCGTGCGTCATGTCCGGCAGCGTGTCGAACAGCTCCGGCAGCGCGGCGGTGTGGTGAAAGACCGCGTCGCTCTGGCGCAGCCCCGCCTCGCCCGCCTTCACCGGCAGCAGCCGGCGCGCGGAATGCATCTCTGCGTCCGCGAACAGCGCGGCGGAGGTCGTATAGTTGCTGGTGTCGAAGCCGATGAACCGCATCATTCGCCCTCTTTCGAGCGCAGGTAAGCGCGCAGTACGCCGTTGACGAACGAAACGTCCTCCGGCGCGGCGTAGACCTTGCACAGCTCGACCGCCTCGTTGACGGCGGCGCCTACGGGCGTGTCGCAGAACAGCAGCTCGCCGACCGCCAGCCGCAGCACGGACAGCGAAACGCGCGAAATGCGGTTCATCTTCCACCCGCGCAGGTTCTGTTCGATCGCTGCGTCCACCTGCGCCAGCGCGTCGCAGATCTGCTGTACCAGCGGCCGTGCGAAATCATCGTCCAGCGCGACCATCTCATCCTCCGCAGCCAGCGCGATCACGTCCTCCAGCGGCATTTCCGGGTGGAACGACCGGTCGAACAGCAGCAGGAACGCCTGTTCTCTCGCTTCATGTCTTGTCATGGTACCTTTGCCCCCTGTGTCTGCGCGGCGGCGCAAACAATAAGTCATATTATTATAATTCAGTATATTATAACACGGTTTGTCTGCATATACAACTCTTAACAGTAAAAAAGTATACAGAAACCGGCGAAAAAATGAATAAATATTTTTTCAAAAAAAGACTTGATTTTTTTTGCGGCGTATGTTATACTTCGTGAGTACGTTTCTATGGAACGTATAGGTATTGGTATGCGATGATGCGGGAGGTGGCCGTCCTCCGAGACGGGAAATTTCCGCGGAGTATGTCCGATTTCAAACCGGGCGATCAACAACACCTGTCCGAAGCTGCCCCCTTTGCAGCTTTTGGGATATAGGTTTGTGCTCTCATGTTCACGGACCCGGAAAATATTGCGCAAATATTTCCGGTTTTTTAAACGGAGAGGGTGGAAACACCCGGCGTCGTTGAAGGAATGAGAGCTGCCCGCCAAAATCTACGAGCGAAAAGCTCAAAATGCAGAAAGGCGTGTGAATCAAATGGCAACAAAGGGAAAAATCAGAATCCGCCTCAAGGGCTACGATCACAACATCGTAGACAAGGCCGCAGAGAGAATCGTCGAGACCGCCAAGAGAACCGGCGCGCAGGTCTCCGGCCCCGTCCCGCTGCCCACCGAGAAGGAAGTTGTTACGATCCTTCGCGCAGTCCACAAGTATAAGGACTCCCGTGAGCAGTTCGAGCAGCGGACACACAAGAGACTGATCGACATCGTTCGTCCGTCGCAGAAGACCGTCGAGGCCCTGACCGGCCTGGAGCTTCCCGCAGGCGTCGAGATCGAGATCAAGCTCTGATCCATTCGGATGTGGCGGCATCCGCGCAAGGAGATCGCTCAGACCCGGTTTCCCGCTGGCGGCTGCTGTTCCATGGTCAAGTTGGCGCAGTGCCAACCAATAACCTAAAGGAGGAAAAAACATGCAAAAAGGTCTTATCGGCAAGAAAATCGGCATGACCCAGATCTTCGACGAAAAGGGTAACGTTGTCCCCGTAACGGTCGTTGAAGCAGGTCCGTGCCCCGTCGTGATGAAGAAAACAGTCGAAAACGACGGCTACGAAGCGATCCAGCTCGGCTTTGGCGACGTCAAAGTCCAGAAGGTGACCAAGCCCCTCAAGGGTCATTTCGACAAAGCAGGTACCGCACCGAAGAAAGCGCTCCGCGAATTCAAGTTCGACGATCTGGACGCGCTGAACGTGGGAGACATCCTCAAGGCGGATATCTTCGCAGCAGGCGATGTTGTCGACGTAGTCGGCACCAGCAAGGGCAAGGGCACCGCAGGCGCCATCAAAAGATGGAACTTCGGCAGACTGAAGGAATCGCACGGTACCGGTCCCGTGGCAAGACACGCGGGTTCTCTGGGCGCCTGCTCCGATCCTTCCAGAGTCTACAAGGGCAAGAAGCTCGCAGGTCATCTCGGCCATGAGCGCGTGACGATCCAGAATCTGAACGTGGTCAAGGTGGATGCGGAAAACAACCTCATTGCGATCAAGGGAGCCATCCCCGGCCCCAAGGGCGGGATCGTTCTCATCAAAGACAGCGTAAAGAAGTAAGGAAGGAGTAAAGAATTATGCCTAACGTATCCGTATTTGATAAGACGGGCGCGAAGGTCTCGGATATCGAGCTTTCCGAAAACGTCTTCGGCATCGAGCCCAGCGTACCGGCGATGCACCTGTGCGTTGTCAACTATCTGGCCAATCAGCGTCAGGGCACTCAGTCCACTCTTACGCGCGGTGAAGTCAGCGGCGGCGGCAAGAAGCCCTGGAAGCAGAAGGGCTCCGGCCGTGCGAGACAGGGTTCCACCCGTTCTCCGCAGTGGTATCACGGCGGTATCGCACACGGCCCCAAGCCGCGTGAGTACGGCTTCTCCATCAATAAGAAGGTCAGAAGACTGGCCATGAAGTCGGCCTTCTCCAGCAAGGCGGCGGACGACGAGATCCTCGTTCTGGACACCTTCGATCAGGAAGAGATCAAGACCAAGGAGATCGCGAAGGTCCTCGCCGCGCTGAACACCGGCAAGAAGACGCTCATCGTCCTGCCCGAAAAGGACGACGTCATCTACAAGAGCGCGAGAAACATCGCCGGCGTCAAGGTCGCGCTCGTCAACACGCTGAATGTGTACGACATCCTCAACTGCGACAAGCTGCTTGTCCTCCAGGATGCCGTCGCCAAGATCGAGGAGGTATATGCATGAGTAAGTTAGCACAGGACATCATCCTCCGTCCGGTCATTACCGAGGAAAGCATGGCCGGCGTCATGAACAAGAAGTACACCTTCGAGGTTGCCAAGGACGCCAACAAGATCGAGATTGCCAACGCGGTCAAGGAGCTTTTCAAGGTAGACGTCAAGAAGGTCAACACCATCCATGTGCGCGGTCAGCTGCGCCGTTACGGCCGCTTTGAGGGCTACAACCGCTCCTGGAAAAAGGCGATCGTCACATTGACCGAGGATTCCAAGACCATCGAGTTCTTCGATGGCATGATGTAAGCAACACAGATTTCTGAATTATCCGGCGGTAACGTATGGAGGGTGACATACTCCGCAAAGCCGCTTTAAGGAGAGTGAAATACATGTCAATCAAAGTCTACAAGCCGACCGGCAACGGACGCCGCAACATGTCGACCACAGACTACACGGGCCTGTCCAAGTGCGGCCCCGAGAAGAGCCTTCTGGCCCCTCTGAACAAAAAGTCCGGCCGCAACAGCTACGGCCGCATCACCGTCCGCCACAGAGGCGGCGGCAACCGCAGAAAGTATCGCATCATCGACTTCAAGAGAGATAAGTTCGACGTGCCGGCGACCGTG
>JAFSYP010000121.1 GCA_017449935.1 Clostridia bacterium | reverse complement strand
TCTTCGTCGTCGTCCTCATAACGGCTGAAGAGCGAGAATTTATGGTGCTTCTTTTCCGGCTTCTCGTCCGCTTCGTCTTCCTTGACGGCGCCCAGAGAAACCTTCTGCGTCGGCTCGTCCGGCGTTTCGTCCGGGAGGACGGACTGCATACGGCTGCTGAAATCCTCAGCCGGCTGCGGCTCGGCCTTATATTTGTCCTTCAGTTCCTCAAAGGGGTTGACAAAATCGAATTCCGGCTCCTGCGGCGCTTCGGGGGCGGGCTCAGACAGGGCGCTGCTGAAGATCTCGTCGATATTTGCCAGCTCGACCTCCGGGATGTCCTCGACCGGCTCGGCCGCCTTCTGCGGCGCGATGTCGTCATAGCTGCGCACGAACGAGAATCCGCCGGCGTCTTCTTCCGGCTCCGCAGCGGGCGCTTCGGCCGGCGCGGGCTCGTCCTCTACGGTCTCGGCAAAGGTCGAGATAAAGAGATCGTCGTCCTCCGTCGTGTCGTATGTAGGCTCTTCGACGACGGGCAGATCGATTTGCACATCCTCAACGGCCTGCTCGGGCAGCCGGATCGGCTCCTGATCGACCGGCGCCGCATCCGCGGCGGCACGCACCGCCGTTTCGGCGATCGAATCGTCCTGCTCGATAAAGTCGAGCTTGTTTTCGGTCATGCCGATCTGCTGATAGTACGAATCCAGAAGCTGCTTTTTGAACGCCTTGCTCTGTGCGCGCACAGATTCCAGCGCTTTCTTTTCCCGTTCGGCTTCGCTCTTGAGGGAGCCGAGGATCTCCTGCTGCTTCGCCTGCGCGTCCGCGAGCATCTTTTCCGCGCGCACCTTGGCTTCGCCGAGGACCATCGCCGCCTTGCTCTTTGCGCTGGCGATCGTCTTTTCCGCCGTCTCGCTTGCGCCCTTGAGCGTAGCCGCAGACTTCCGGTTCGCGTCCGCGAGCGCCGTTCTCGCGCGATCCTCCGCGGCCGCCATCAGATCCTTGGAGCGCTTGTCCGCGGCGGCGACGCTCGTTTCGCTGTACTGATTTGCGGCAGCTTCGATCTCGTCGGCCTTCTTCTGGGCGACAAGGAGCGTCTTCTTGATCAGCTCTTCCTCTTCCTGGAAGGACTTGACCTTTTCGGCAAGCATACTGATGCGCTTGAGCATATCGCCGTTTTCGTTATAGAGCTTTTCGTATGCGCTGCCGACCGTACCGAAATACGCGTCGACCTCGTCCGCTCTGTACAGACCGTCTCCGACCAGTTGGAACTGGTAGTTCTTTACCTGACTGGGTGCCAACATAATACTTTCTCCTTCTCGTTAAATCGTAATCCGCTGTGACTTACAGATTTGCCGTATTGTTTTCGATCTCGTCCAGCATCTCGCCGGAAACGGGAACGTTGTACGGGGTGATGATATATGCTCTGCCCGCGACGCGCTTGATCTCGCCGTTGTTGGCGTAGGCCACGCCGTACAGGAAGTCCAGCACGCGTCTGGAAATATCGTTGGGGCAGGTTTCCAGATTGAGGATCACGATCTTCTTCTCGTTGAGTACGTCCGCGACGGCGCCGGCGTCGTCAAACTTGTCCAGCTTCTTGAAAACGACCTGCGAACGTCCGCCGGAATGCAGATCCACGACGCGTCCCGTTTCACGCTCGCGATCGCGCTCAGCGCTCTGGTAATTGACGTGGCGGCGCGAGAAGGATTCCTCCGGCTGTACGCTCTCATGCTCGCGCTCGCGCACGGGGTACTCGGGGGCGTCGTAATCGTCCTCGACATACTCGCCGTCGTAGCCCAGATCTTCGTTTTCGTCGAAGTAATCTGTATCCGTGATTTTTGCCAGATTCTTGAGTTTGTCCATAAAGCCCATAGTGTTTCATCCTCCCGAAATGTATATTCGTTTTTATTGTGCCCGGAATGGTGTGTCCGCGTCAGCGGTAATTGCGAGATCCGAAGATCGCCGTGCCGACCCGGACCAGCGTCGCGCCCTCGGCAATGGCCTGCGGATAATCGCCGGACATTCCCATGGACAGGATACGCATATCTATATTATGTATTTTTTTCTTTGAAATGTCAATAAACAGTTGGTGCATATTTGAAAAAAATCTTTGTGTTTTTTCCAAATCCGCATCAAGAGGCGGTACAGTCATCAATCCGCACACCCGAACGCCCGGAATCTCCGCGATTTCGCAGGCGGTTTCCGCCGCGGCGTCGGGCATGATCCCGAATTTATCCGGGTCGCGGCCGATGTTGACCTCCAGCAGAACGTCGCAGACGACGCCCTTTTTTTCGGCGCACTTGCCGATCTCGCGCGCCAGCCGCACGCTGTCGACGGACTGGATCACGTCGACCTCTCCCACGATCTGCCGCACCTTGTTGGTCTGCAGATGGCCGATCAGATGCGCCTCGTAGCCGCCGGTCAGCTCCGGCTTCTTTCCCAAAAACTCCTGCACCTTATTCTCGCCGATGAGCGTCGCGCCGAGCGAGATCGCGTGGTTGATGTAGACCGGCTCGACCGTTTTCGTGACCGCCATCAGCCGCACCTCGGACGGATCGCGGCCGCTTCGGATCGCAGCCTCCTCCACGGCGAAGCGCACGCGCTTCCAGCATTCCTCCACGCGCTGTTTGCCGTGCAGGATCTCATTCGTATATGACTGCGCCTGCATACAGATTCTTCCCTCCCGTGATAATCTCGTCATATCGCTTGACATAGCTGCCGCTCATGCTCCCGTCGTTCGGGTCCGGCGGCGCGCTCAGAAGATAGTTCTCGTCCGTATAGACGACGTTCAGCCGCCGCTGTGAAACGACGTTGCCGCGCAGGATGAAAACGCAGCGCGTCTTCGCCTGCTTCGGCGTGCCGTCGTCGTTGCGGACGATATTGCCGTTCTCGTCGTACACGTCCATATCGAGAATGCGCACCGCGTCCAGCGGCACCTTGAAGCCGGTCTTTTCACCCATGATGATGTGCGCCTCGGTCTTGCGCAGACGCAGCAGCGGCTCGCTGACCTCGATGCAGCGGAACACCGCCGCGCACCTGCCGTCCGGCTCGGAATGCAGCGCATACACGCTGGCGTGCACGTCCGGAACGCCAGCCTTCGGGAAGGAGATGCGCACCGTTCCCTTTTTATCCGTCAGCGTATCCGCCGCCTGTGCGTCCACGACCGCGGCGATATACCAGACGTGCGTTTTGACGATCTTGCCGCCGGCGGTCTTTGCGGGCTTTCTCTTCAGCGCGCGTTCGAGCTGCGAAACGGTCAGCGCGTCCGCGTCCGCATAGGACAGGACGTCCTCGTATCCGTCGGTGCGGCTGAAGAAATATCCGGCGGAATCGACGCCCGTCGTGATTGCTTCGTACTCGCCGATCGTCGTTTCCTCGGCGCGTATCTTCTGCGAAAGCTCGCTGAGCTTCTGCGACAGGTCGAGATCGCCGGTCACCGCGATGTCGAGCGCCGTTTCCTGCCCGATGAAATCGCTCTCATAGGACTTTGCGTCCGCGATATTGCCGGAATCCAGCGCCTGAAGATATGTGCACATCCGATCGGCGGATTTCTGCATGAGCGCGCGGACCTTCATCGAGGAGTATTCGCGCCCGGAGGACAGCGCCGCATAGCGGTCGTATTCCGCACGCAGATCCTTCAGATTGTGGTACCGCTGCGCGCTGCCCGCGTCCGCGAACCGCGCGGCGATCTGCGCGTTGCTCTCCACGCGATCGCCGTCCTGCACGAACGGGACCGTATAGCCGGACAGATCCGCGTCGACGCTCTGTTCGTCCCGCAGGATGAACGCCTGTGTGTCCACATAATCGTAAACGGTATCTTCGAGCGCCGTCGTCGTCTGCACGGGATTCTTGCGCAGCGTATGGACCTCATACACCGTAAAGATCAGCAGAGAAGCTGTGACGGCGGCGATCACGATGCGCCGCATACGCCGCCGCATACGGGCGTCGGCCGTGCGTCTGCGCGCAGAAGGATTATTCTGGTTGTTCTGATTCGTCATTTCCGATCCCCGCCTTTCCGGGCACGAACAAGCCCTCGTCTTCAATGAGCTTCACCGCCTCGGTGAACACGTCCGGCGACGCGTCCGCCCAGATCGTGCGAATATCCGGCATCCGGTGAAACCAGGTCAGCTGCCGTTTGGCATATCGGCGCGTCTGCCGCTTGATTGCCTGCACCGCGTCCTCGAAGGAGATCTCGCCGCGAAAATACGGCAGAAACTCCTTGCATCCGATCGCCTGCCGCGCCGTACCGTTGTCAAAGCCGTACTTTTCGTAAAAAGCGCGCGCCTCCGCCTCAAGCCCGTTCCATACCATCTGATCGACGCGCCGGTCGATGCGGTCATAGAGCTTCTGCCGGTCGAGAAAATCGAGACAGATCGTAAGGTGACGGTAGGGGGAGGGATTGCGCCGCGACTGCGTGCGCTGCGCGTCGAGCGTCAGGCCGGTCGTGCGGTTGATCTCCAGCGCGCGGATCACGCGGCCGAGATTATTCGGATGCAGCGCCGCGGCACCCTGCGGGTCGACCGCGCTCAGCAGTTCCCATACGGCGCGGTTGCCGAGCACTTCAGCCGCAAGCCGCATCCGGCTGCGGAACAGCGCGTCGGCGCCCTCGCCGGTGAATTCGATGTTTTCCAGAAACGACTGCACGTACAGTCCCGTGCCGCCGCAAAGAATGATCTGATTGCCGCGGGAACGGATCTCCCGTGTCAGCTGCGAAGCGTGTTCGCAGAATTCCGCCGCGCTGAACGGCGTATCCGCCGGAAGAAAGCCGAGCAGGTGATGCACAACGCCCTGAAGCTCGTCGTCATCCGGTCGCGCCGTCGAAACAAACAGATCGCGGTAGATCTGCATGGAGTCTGCCGAAATAACTTCGGCACCGAAATATTTTGCGAGCCGCACCGCGAGCGCCGTCTTGCCCGACGCGGTCGGACCGACGAGCGCAAGCACGGGGATCTTCTCAAACGCGTCCAAAGCTCTTCTCCAATTCCCGCCGCGTCATTTCGATCATGACTGGCCGACCGTGCGGACAGGTGCGGATATCCGGCATCGACAACAGCTTTTCCGTAAACTTCTGCAATTCATATTCCGTCGTAAGATCGCCGCCCTTGATCGCTGCGCGGCATGCTGTGTTGTGGTAGATCCAGTCCATTTTTTCCGACAATACCGAACGGGAACTGCGGCAGAGATACCCGGCCAGCTCCTCGATCGCCTGCTTTGCGTCTTCGGCGTCGAGCAGAACGGGACATGCGGTCACGGCAATCGTTCCGGTACCGAAATCCTCTACCAGGAAGCCGCCGTCCTCCAAAAGCTGCGAATTTTGCAGCACCGCGTCGTATTCCTCCTTGCGCAGCGTGACGGGGATAGGGGAGAGCAGCAGCTGCGTCGCTTTTCCGTCCGGACCCGAACGAAGCTGTTCATACAGCATCCGTTCATGCGCGGCGTGCTTATCAATGATCCAGATCTTATTTTCGATCTCAACAAATATATACGTCCGGAACGCCTCGCCGATGATGCGGAACTCCGGCACGGTTTCTGCGGGAACAGCGCTTTCGTTCGTCTCCGTATCATTGCTTTCGGCCACGGTATTTTGTTCGTTCGTGTCCGTAGCGATGTCCGGCTCAGACTGCTGCGGCGCGGTCTGCTCCGGCAGAGAGTCCGCGGTCGGCTGTGCCAGAAATGCGAATGAATCGCCCGGATCGGGCGCCATTTCCGGCGATCGCACGTCGAGCGCGGCCGGTTTCTTTCGCTCCGGTTTCGGTGCCGGATCAAAAAGGGTACCCGCATCCTTTGTCTGCACAAAGAAATCCGGCTTTTTCTGCGGCAGGTCGCGCAGATCCATTTGATGCGGCTTTTCGCTGCCGGTCAATTCATAATAATTGCGGACCGCCTGCGGATTCGGCTTCAGGTTCGGATGCGCTTTGGAGCGATCGCCCTCGAGCGCGTTCTTGGCCGCGTAGTAGATCGCGTTGAACACCGCTTTTTCATTGGCGAAACGTACCTCGATCTTTGCCGGATGCACGTTGACGTCCACCAACTGATTCGGCACCTGAATATTTAAGACGCAGGCCGGGTATTTTCCCGCCATGATCGCATGACGGTATGCCTCGGACAGCGCCGCGGAACCGGTTCCTGTCTTGATGAACCGTCCGTTCAGAAAAAAGAACTGCATGCTGCGGTTCGGACGCGAAGCGATCGGCTTGGAGATCAGCCCCTCCACCGTAATGCCCTCTGCGGCAAACGACGCCGGGAGCAGTCCCTGCAGGAACTCCCGACCGAACACGGCGTATACCGCGCTGTCGAGCTTGCCGTCGCCGGGCGTGAGCAGCGTTTGCTTGTCCTCACGGATGAAACGCACGCTGATCTCCGGGTGCGACAGCGCGATGCGGTCCACGACGCCGGCTACGGCGTTGGCCTCTGTCACGTCTTTCTTCAAGAATTTCATTCGTGCGGGCGTATTATAAAACAAATCGCGCACGATCATTGTCGTGCCGACGGGGCAGCCCGCGTCGTCGAGCAGGACCTCTTCGCCGCCCTCGATGCAGTAACGCGTGCCGATCGCTTCGTCCGGCGTTCGCGTCATGACCTCCATGCGGCTGACCGCCGCGGCAGAAGCGAGCGCCTCTCCGCGGAAGCCGAGCGTGCCGATGCGGTTCAGGTCTTCCTCGATGCGCACTTTGCTCGTCGCGTGACTGACGAATGCGTTGCGTATATCTTCGCGCGCGATGCCGCAGCCGTCATCCGTCACGCGGATGTATCGGATCCCGCCGCTGCGGATCTCCACGGTGATCTTTTTCGCACCGGCGTCGATGCAGTTTTCGAGCAGCTCTTTGACGACGGACGCCGGCCGTTCCACGACTTCGCCCGCAGCGATCAGGTCCGCGACCGATTTCGGCAGCCGTATGATCCTCGGCACGAAAATCCCACCTTTCTTACAAATGCTCTGTCTGTATGTGTTAAATAGATTTTGCCTCGGCACAGAGGGTGAACAGCTCCGTGAGCGCTTCGATCGGCGTGAGCGTGTTGACGTCCATGCTGCGGAGCTTCCCGACGAGCTCGCTTTCGCGGCTGCCGCCGAAGGTCATCTGCGCATCCTGTTCTTTCGGTACCGAATCAATCTCCGGCGCGCGCACCGTATATCCCTTTTCTTCCAGCTGTTCCAATATCTCTTTCGCCCGCTGTACGACGCCGTTCGGCACGCCCGCGAGCTTCGCTACCTCAATACCGTAGCTGCCGTCGGCGCCGCCGCGCACGATCCTGCGCAGGAATGTGATGTCGTCGCCGCGTTTTTTGACCGCGATGTTGTAATTGCGCACGCCGGGGACTGTCTGCTCCAGCTCCGTCAGTTCATGATAATGCGTGGCAAAGAGCGTCTTGGCGCCGAGTTTCTTCGGGTCCGCAGCATGTTCCAGCACGGCGCGGGCGATGCTCATGCCGTCGAACGTCGACGTGCCGCGGCCGATCTCGTCGAAAATGATCAGACTTTTGGACGTCGCGTTTTTGAGGATGGACGCGACCTCGCTCATTTCGACCATGAACGTGGACTGCCCGGACGCAAGATCGTCGGACGCGCCCACGCGGGTGAAAATACTGTCGCAGACGCCGATCGTTGCCGACTGCGCCGGTACGAAGGAACCGATCTGCGCCATCAGCGTGATGAGAGCGACCTGACGCATATAGGTGGACTTGCCGGCCATATTCGGCCCGGTGATGATCGCGCAGCGGTTTTCGCCGCAGTCGAGCAGCGTATCGTTCGGGACGAACGGCTGACTGCCGAGCATCCGTTCCACCACGGGATGTCTGCCCTCGCGGATCTCCAGCGTGCGGTCGTCCGTGATCTGCGGACAGACGTAATTTCGGTCCTCCGCGACTTCGGCGAACGAACAGAGCGTGTCCAGCGCGGCGACGGCCGCCGCCGTTTTCTGGATGCGCGCAAACTGATCCGCCACGTCCGCGCGCACGGCGGCAAAGATCTCATATTCCAGACCTGTGATCCGTTCCTGCGCGCTGAGGACCTTGGCCTCCAGCGCTTTGAGCTCCTCGGTGATGAAGCGCTCACAGTTGGCCAGCGTCTGCTTGCGTATGTACGTTTCCGGCACCAGCTCTTTAAAAGCGTTCGGTACCTCAATATAATATCCGAATACGCGGTTGTATCCGATTTTCAGTTTTTTGATCCCGGTGCGTTCCTGCTCCTGAAGCTGGATGGACGCGATAAATCCCTTGTTGTCGGTGACGATGCTGCGCAGAGAATCCAGCTCTGCGTTGAAGCCGTCGCAAATCATGCCGCCCTCGCGCACCGAGAAGGGCGGGTCCTCGACGATCGACGTACGGATGCGCTGCGCAACGTCGTCGAGCGTATCCGTCTGTTCGTACAGCTCCGAAAGCAGCACGCTGCCGCGCCCTTCAAGCGCGGTTTTGATCGCCGGCAGCTTCTCCGCCATCAGCTGCAAAGCCTTGAGTTCCTTGGCGTTTGCCGTGCCGTACACGACGCGCGCCATCACGCGCTCCATATCGCCGACGTCGGCGAGCGAAGCGCGGATCTCCCGGCGCAGGATGCTCTCACGCAGCAGCTCCTCCACCGCGCCCTGCCGCCGCGTGATGCGCGGAATGCTCAGCAGCGGCTGCTCCAGCCAGCTGCGGATGAGCCGTTTGCCCATCGGCGTGCGCGTTTTGTCCAGCACCCACAGCAGCGTGCCGCGCTTCTCGCGCGTGCGCATCGTTTCGGTCAGCTCGAGGTTGCGGCGCGAAGACGCGTCGATCTTCATAAAGCGCGCGTCACTGTAAAAGTCCACCGTGCGAATGTTTTCCAGCTCCGATTTCTGTACATCCTTCAGGTACCGAAGCGACGCGCCGAGCGCACACAGCGGCTGCTCGCCGTCGATCCCCAATTCCGCTGCGGAAACGACCTGAAAATGCCGCAGGACCTCCGCGCCGCAGACGGACGGTGAAAAATACTCCGCGTCCATCGTTTCGAGCGCGGCATGGATACGGTCCCGAACAAACTGCACGATCTCGCTTTTTCCGCAGGCGGACGGCGAGAGCAGCACCTCCGTGGGCGAGAAGCGGCAAAGCTCGTTGATGATCTTGGCGGTCAGGTCCCTGCCGGAGAGCTGCGCGAGATGCACCTCGCCCGTCGAAACGTCCGCAAAGCAGACGCCCGCCGTCTTCTTATCCAGCACGACGCAGCCGAGGTAGTTGTTGCGCGATTCGTCGAGCATGCTGCTTTCGATCACCGTGCCGGGCGTGATGACGCGCACGACCTCGCGGCGCACCAGTCCTTTGGCGAGAGACGGGTCTTCCGTCTGCTCGCAGATGGCGACCTTGTACCCCTTCTGCACCAGCCGCGCGATATAGGAATCCGCGCTGTGGAACGGCACGCCGCACATCGGCGCGCGCTCCTCCTGCCCGCAGTCGCGGCCGGTCAGCACCAGCTCCAGCTCGCGCGAGGCGGTCTTGGCGTCGTCGAAAAACATTTCGTAGAAATCGCCCAGCCGGAACATCAGAATGGTATCGCTGTATTCTTTTTTGATTTCAAAATACTGCCGCATCATCGGCGTCATTTCCGCCATAGACGCTCCACTTCCCGTTCACTAAGATTTCGTCCGATCAGCCGCAGCCGCCGCACGAGCCGCAGTCTCCGCCGCAGGAACCGGCGTTCGGATCGCAGGTCATCGGGTCCTCGCCGCGCACGCACAGCGTCAGAATGCCCGTGATCTCCTTCATCAGCGCGTCGATCTCGTCGCGCGCTTTTTCGTAGCGGCGCATATTCGGGTTGCACTTCACTTCGTTGTACAGCGTGTTGAACTGCGTATCGTATTCCTTGAGCTTCTGCTCGTCCTTGTCGTCCTTGGCGGCCTCGCGGTTATAGGACATGTGCACGAGCTGGATCTTGCCGATCAGGGCGTTCAACTCGTTATCCTTTTCGTTTGCGGCGTGCGCTTCCATGAACTCCAGATAGCGCGCGTCCTGCTGCAGCGCGGCGCCCAGCTCTCTTGCCATTTGAATCAGATCCATCGTCTGTATCTCCTTTACGATTCTGTATTGGATTTATCCACCATGTCGCGCAGGCGGATCGCCCGCTGCATGGCTGTCTGTAAAAACTCCCGGTACGGCCTGTCCGCGTGCCGGCGCGCTGTGCGCGAGGAATACTCGAACGTCAGCGGGCCGTCATAGCCGCTTTTCGCGATTTTCCGCGCGACCCAGTCCCAATCCAGCACGCCGTCAAAGGGCAGCATATGCTGATCGTCGCGGAAGTCGATGTTGCCCGGCTGCGTTACGCCGTAGTTGTCGTGCAGATGCAGACACATCAGCCGGTCCGCGTACAGCGCCATCATGTCTATGTGCGGCGTATAGCAGAGATTGTGTCCGCAGTCCCAGCAGAAGCCGTGGAACGGATCGTCGACTGCGGCCATGATCTCGTGCAGGTGCGGGAACGGTTCGAGGTTCTCAAAGCAGATATGCACGCCCTTCTCCCGTGCGTGATCGCACATTGTTCGGTACCGAATAAACCCAAGCTCGCACGTTGCGGGCGGGTGGTTGCCGACTGTGGTGTGCATGACCAGCTTGTGAATGTCGGCCGCGGCGCATTCGTCCACGATCCGCAGCATCAGCGCAAAATAGTCCGCGCCCTCCTGCGTGTCCTCCCAAAAGGAATTGATGCGGCCGAACGGCGCGTGCAGGGAATCGATCAAAAGGCCCGACTCGCGCGCGAACGCCGCGCGAGCGGCGGTATCCTCCGTCTCCTCCCAATCAAAAAATGTATAGTCAAAGCCGGTTTCGGCGATCAGACGAAGCTGCTCGCGCCACGGCGTTTCGCCATCCGTCAGGCTCACGCCCAGCTTTCTCATGCTTCGATCTCTCCTTTCAGCGTCCAGCCTGCGCGTTCGCGCACGCGAACGGTCACGAACGATCCGACCAGCTCCGGCGAACCGGGGAACTCCACGGTCATGCTGCCGGACGTTTTGCCCGTCAGGACGCCGGGACGGCTCTCTTCCTCGCACAGCACGCTAAACGACCGGCCGAGCATCGCCTCGGCGATCCGCGCGGAATGCTCCGCCTGCAGTTTTTCCAGAGACTGGAATCGGCGAACTTTTTCGGCGCGGTCCGTATCGTCCGGCATCGACGCCGCTTTGGTCCCTTTGCGCGGCGAGAAAATGAACAGGAACAGCGAGGAAAAACCGACCGTGTCCGCGAGCGACAGCGTTTCGTCGAAGTCCTCCGCCGTCTCGCCCGGGAAGCCGACGATCACGTCGCTCGTCAACAGCAGATCGGGGATCTTTTCCTTTGCGTAGCGCACTAAAGACAAATACTTTTCTCGGTCATAATGCCGGTTCATCGCTTTCAGGATGCGGTCGCTGCCGCTTTGGAACGGCAGATGCAGATGCCGCTCGACCTTTTCGCACGAAGCGATCGTGTCGATCAGCTCCGGCGTGCAGTCCTTCGGGTGCGACGTCATGAACCGGATCAGAAACTCGCCGGGAATGGCGTTGATCTGCCGCAGCAATCCGGCGAAATCGACGTCGCCGCGGTAGGAATTGACGTTCTGCCCCAGCAGGGTGATCTCCTTATAACCCGCCTGTACCAGCGAACGCACTTCATCGAGGATCGCTTCGGACGACCGGCTGCGCTCGCGACCGCGCACGTACGGCACGATGCAGTAGCTGCAAAAATTGTTGCAGCCGTACATGATCGGCACCCACGCCTTGAAGCTGCTGTCGCGCGAGACGGGGATATCCTCGGCAATCACGCCGTCGGACTGCGGGATCTCGAACACCTTTTCGTCGGTGCAGTAGATCCGGTACAGAAATTCGGGCAGGCGGTGCATGACGTGCGTGCCGAACACCAGGTCGACAAACGGATAGCTGCGACGCAGCCGTTCGGTCACCTGCGGCTGCTGCACCATACAGCCGCACAGCGCGATCTTCATATGTTTGCGTCTGTTCTTGATCGGTTTGAGCGCGCCGACGTTGCCGAACACTCTGTCCTCGGCATGTTCGCGCACGGCGCAGGTGTTGTACAGCACGAGATCCGCGTCCTCGCGCACGTCGGTAAAGACGAAACCGCATTCGCGCAGCATCCCCTTCATGCGCTCGCCGTCGGACACGTTTCCCTGGCAGCCGTAGGTATGCACGTAGGCGCGCGGCGGTTCGTCAAAGCGCGCCGACAGCACCGTGCGCACCAGCGCGGCGTATTCGTTCTGCCGCGCCGTTTCGGCAGGCGGCACCAGCGTTTTGCTCAGATCGTACAGGCTCAAAGCATTTCTCCTTTTTCAGGATAGAATAAGACAGTATACAAGTATACAGCATAATATTATACACCGTTCTCCCGTATAATGCAAGAGCCGGACGCATGAAAAATGGCGCATCGGACGCATCAGACGCATCGGACGCATCGTGGATTTTCGGTAACCGTAAGAAAGAAGCTCAGCCGAACGGACGGAACTTATCGCTTTCTTCCAGATCCAGCAGCTCGGCGAGCGCGCGGAACCGTTCGGGCATTTCCGAAAACTTGTCCGGGTGGTGCGCGTCGGAGCCCATGTAGAACCTACAGCCGCACGCTTTAGCGATCCGGTACGGCCGCAGCGCCGACGCCAGCTCCGCGTCCGACGCGTAGACCGCAGGCATATTCAGCTCCACGCCGTACCCCTTCTGCGCCGTTTTGGAGAACAGCGTGCGGAAAACGTCGTCCGGGACCAGGTCGATCACCTGCAGCGCCCTGCCGCCCGGCGCGATATGCCCGCACGTCAGATGCGCGATCCCGACCTTGTTTTGCGGGAAATCCGCGCGCAGGAGCGCCTCGAATCGGCGGACGTACAGCTTCGCGCGGCGTTCGACGGCGTCGTCCTGCGGGTCGATCGTGAAGCCCGTCAGATGCAGGTGCGTCGTCGGAACGACCAGAAAATCCAGCGTCCTGAGCGCCTGCACGGACATCCCGATCACACAGTCCTTGTTCATGTCCGTCTCGCACCCGAAATGGAACCGCACCGTATCGGACTGCGGCAGCGGCAAAGCGCGGCGGATATGAGAGAGCGACTGGCGCGCATAGACCTCGTTCGCGCCGGCGACCGCCGCGTCCCAGGCGTGATCGGTCAGGCAGACGTCGCGAAAGCCGTTTTCCTCGGCGTACTGCAGGATCCGCTCCGGATTCTGCTGCGGGTCGCGCGAGCAGCCGGACAGAAACGAATGGATATGGTAATCATGGTCGATCCGAAATTTCATCCGAGCACCTTCCTTCTGCCGCATTGTAGCACATCCGCTTTCCCGATGCAAGAGCGCTTGAAAACCGCGCGCGGCTATGGTATACTGCAAAAAGAAAAGGTGCGCCAGTTCGGTGCAGATAAAACAGTGCGGTGAGAGGCCGCACCCGGTAAAGCGTAGCGAGCAGCCGGTACTCAGCCTTGGAGCCGAAGCCGCGAGGTGAGGTTTAAGCGTAGGCAGAGGAGCACGAGAGCCGC
>JAFSYP010000120.1 GCA_017449935.1 Clostridia bacterium | reverse complement strand
GGCATAAAAACAGGCCGCTTTAGCGGCGGCCTGAAAAAACATGTGCGATTGGCGGACTCATTCATACATCTTAAGATGTTGCAGGTAACAGGCCCTTATAGGGCCTTCACAAACCACCCGTTTGACGGGTGGTTTTGATTTTTATTATTCCGCGGCGGCGATCTTTTTCAGCCGCTTCATCACGTCGTTCGCGCCGCGTCCGAAATAATCGTGCAGGATCTTGTATTCCGCGAACAGCTTGTCGTAGATCGCGCTGTTTTCCTCGTTGGGATAGTAGACCGTGTCCTTGACCTTGCCAAGGATCCGCGCAGCCTCGTACACGTCGTCGTAGCCGCCGTTTGCGGAGCCTGCGGCGACCGCGCCGAAGATCGCGGAGCCGAGCGCGCCGCCCTGTGCGCTGCCGGCGATCTTGATCGGCATCTTGATAACGTCCGCATAGATCTGCATCGTCATCGGGTCCTTTTGCGAAATGCCGCCGGCGGCATAGAACGTATGCACGGGCACGCCCTGTTCACGGAACGTCTCAATGATCATACGCGTGCCGTACGCCGTCGCTTCGATCAGCGCGCGGTAAATATCCTCTGCCTTCGTTTGCAGCGTCATGCCCAGCAGCATACCGGTCAGATCCGCGTCGACCAGCACGGAACGGTTGCCGTTCCACCAGTCCAGCGCGACAAGACCGGATTGTCCCGGCTTCTTCTCCTCGCACTTGCGGCGCAGGTATTTGTGGATGTTCACGCCCTCTTTCTGCGCTTCTTCGTAGTAAGAAGCCGGCAGACAGTTTTCGATAAACCACTGGAAGTGGTCGCCGACGCAGCCCTGCCCCGCTTCATACCCGAAGAATCCGGGCATGATGCCATCCTCCACGACGCCGCAGATACCGCCGACCTGGACCTCGTCCTTGCCGAGCATCATATGACATGTCGACGTACCCATGATCGCGAGCATCTCACCTTCACGGTTGATGCCGACGGCGGGCACAAAAATGTGCGCGTCGATCACGCCGACAGAAACGCTTGTCCCCGGCAGCAGACCGGTGCGCGCGGCGCCTTCCTCGGAGATCTCGCCCGCTTTGGCGCCGAGCGGCAGAATATCGCGGCCGAATTTTTCGTCGATCACATGTTCCAGCGCGGGGTCCAGCGCTTTGAAATAGTCGTCCGATGGGAATCCCGTCTTCTTGTTCCACATCGCCTTATACCCGGCGCAGCAGGCGTTCCGTGTCTCCTTGCCGGTCATCATCCACACGATCCAGTCGGCCGCCTCGATGAAGCGGTCGGCTTTTTTGTAGATCTCCGGCGCCTCGCGCAGCACCTGCCAGACCTTCGGGATCGCCCATTCCGAGGAAATCTTGCCGCCGTAATTCTTAAGCCACGGCTCGCCGCGTTCCTCGGCGACGGCATTCATCCGCGCCGCAAGATCCTGCGCGGCATGATGCTTCCAGAGTTTGACGTAAGCGTGCGGCTCGTCTTTATACGCGTCGAGAAAACACAGCGGCGTGCCGTCCGAGAGCACGGGAAGGATCGTGCAGGCCGTAAAATCGACGCCGACGCCGATCACGTCTTCGACCGAAACGCCGGCTTCGGCCAGCACCTGCGGGATCGTGACGCGCAGCACGTCCAGATAATCCTGCGGATGCTGCAGCGCCCAATCCGCTTTCAGCCTGCGGCCGCTCGGCAGCGCGGTATCCATGACCGCGTGCGGATAGTCATAAACGGCCGTCGCCAATTCCTCGCCTGTCTCTACGTTCACCAGCAGCGCTCTGCCGGAGAGCGTGCCGTAATCGAGTCCGATGGAATACTTTGCCATATCGTGTTCCTCCTTATACGATAAACGACGCCAGAATCCCGGAATAAATGCGGACCGGGTCTTTCAAAAAGGCGTCCTTCATTTTATTGACCTGGATCATATCGACGGCGTACAGCGTTATGCGCATCAGATCTTCGCCGCCGTCCGCAATATGAAACGTGACGTGGTATCCGCTGCCGCACGGCTCGACCTCGATCTGCGTCTGCCGGGCGTTGTGCGCCTTAGCGACGGCTTCAAGCGCGGCGGACAGCGCTTTTTCGCGTACGGTGCGCGGAATCTCGCCCAGAAGCTCGCCCAGCGCCTCGCGACCCGTCGCCGTCAGATGCAGGACCTCCTCCTGCTCGGAGAAGTCCGACGTCACATTCCCGGTGCGCAGCAGTTCGGAAACGGACTCGCTGACGTCGAAATAGTTCGCCAGTCCCTGCGACACGAGGATCTGCCGCACCTGCTCGACGGATAACGGCGCGTCGATTTTTTGCAGCAGGTAGCAGACCAGCGTTTTGATCTCGTCTGTATGAAACAGGCCTCCGGTTTCCACGCCGGACGTAAACGCATCGAATGTATCCAATCTTCCGTTCTCCTTTTCTTATTGCTTCCAGGGTTTGCCGAACCGACCGCGGCGCAGCAGCTCGTCGGTCACGAACGTCTTTCCGCTGAATCGGCTGCCCCAGAGATTCGCCCAGCCCTCGCAGTAGATCGTGTAGTACGACACGTCATGCTCCTTGCGGTAGCGCACGATCGGAGGCAGATTGCACCAGATCATGGACGGGATGCCGATCACAAGAATATACAAAGGGCCGAGAACGACCGACTGGATCGTATGACCGTATTCGTGGATGCGCGTGTCATGCAGCCAGTCGTCCTTTTTCCTGCCGTTGACAAAAATAAAGATACCCAGCGAGATCCCGCCGAAGCTCTTGTCCGAGTCGATGTACGTGATGATCGCGTTTTCAAAGCGGTCATGGCGCATACGCCCGAGGAAGAACAAAAAGCCGATCAGGCCGATCAGGTTTTGCGGCAATCCCCACGTAAACTGCACGAGATAAAACAGAAACTTTTTCATCACACACTCCACCTTATTTATGATATTTCCCGCCGGATTGTATCTGAAACGCGCGATAGATCTGC
The DNA here is from genome assembly GCA_017449935.1 of Clostridia bacterium. GTDB lineage: Bacteria > Bacillota > Clostridia > Oscillospirales > Acutalibacteraceae > UBA1425. Next base: position 8,119 of record JAFSYP010000120.1, on the reverse strand, counting down.
TCGAGCAGCATCACACGCGCAAGCTGATGCGGAAACGTCATGGGCGACATCGACAACCGAACCTGCGCGCGCCGTTTGATCCGCTCGGCAAGACCGAAAGAGCTGCCGATAATAAACACGAGCGTGCCCGATCCGTCGACGGCCGCCTTTTCGATCTGCGCGCTGAACTGCTCGGAGGACAGCGTTTTGCCCTCGATGCACAGCGCGTACACGAGCGCGCCGGACGGGATCTGCTTTTCGATCTGCTCCGCTTCCCTGTCAAGCGCGTCCGCGATCTGCGCGTCGGACGGCGCGTCCGGCAGCCGGCACGGCGTCAGCTCCGCGATCTGCAATCGGCAGAAGCTCTGCAAACGCTTTTGGTACTCGGCGCACGCGTCGCGCAGATACGGCTCCTTGAGCTTTCCGAGCGCGACAATCTTCACGTTCATCATAGCAGGACCATCTCCGGCTGACTTCCGCCGGCCACGCTCAGCAGATAATCCGTGCCCTCGACGGCGCCGCTGAGCTCCAGTTCCGTCTGCGTGCATTGATATGCGAGCGGACGCATATTGTTGTCCCGGCTCAGATGCGCCAGACAAAAGCGCGTTGTTCCGCTTTCCAGAAGACGGGCCGCCGTTTCGGCGCACGCGTCGTTGGACAGATGGCCGACGTCGGAAAGGATGCGTCGCTTCGTCGCGTACGGATACGGTCCGTTTTGCAGCATCCCGATGTCGTGATTGGATTCGAGCAGGATCAGATCGCTTCCCGACACGGCGGACAGGATAGACTGTGTCACGACGCCGGTATCCGTGGCGACGGAAATGCTTCGTCCGTCGGCTGTTTCGATCCGGTAGCCGACCGGCTGACGCGCGTCGTGCGAAAGCGGAAACGGACGGATAAACATACCGGCGCATTCCGTTCCCTGCGAAGAAAGAACGCCGACGGGGAAGCTGCCGTTCAGAACGTCTGAATTCTCCATCGCGGAAACCGTTCCCGCGGACGCATACACGGGGATATGATGGCGCGACGCAAAAACGCGAAGGCCGCAAATATGATCGGAATGCTCGTGCGTGATAAAGATTGCCTGAATGGTGCCGACGTCGACGCCGAGCGCAGAAAGCGTTTCGTCGATACGTTTGGCGCTGACGCCGCAGTCGATCAGTATGCCCGCGTGCGGGTCGCCGATATATGTACAGTTTCCTCTGCTCGAGGAAAACAAAGAGCAGAACCTTGCCATGACGCCTCCGTATGGATTTGGAAAAAGGCGGGTAGTCCCGCCTTTTCAATAATCAAGAAACCCGCATTTGTGCATCCGGATCGATGACCCGCACGCGTTTGATGTCGGCGCCGACGCCGGCCAGCTTTCCGACAATATCTTCATATCCGCGGTCGATATAGACCACGTTTTCCACTTCGGTCGTGCCGTGCGCGACAAGTCCCGCGATTACCATAGCTGCGCCTGCGCGCAGATCGTCCGCCTTGACGGGCGCGCCCTTGAGATGATCGACGCCCTCGATCACGGCGATCTTGCCGTCGACCTTGATGCAGGCGCCCATATGCGCGAGCTGCTCGACGTAGCGGTAACGGCTGTCCCAGACGCTTTCGTTGATGATGCTTGTCCCTTCGGCGATCGACAGCAGGACCGCCATCTGCGGCTGCATATCGGTCGGGAAGCCGGGATGCGGCATGGTCTTGATGTTGCAGCGCGAGGGGCGGCAGTCGGACTTGATGAGGATGCTGTCGTCAAATTCCTCGACCTCGACGCCGCACTCGATCAGCTTCGCCGTGATGGATTCCAGATGCTTGGGGATCACGTTGTTGATCAGCACGTCCCCGCCTGCGGCGGCCGCCGCGACCATATATGTTCCCGCCTCGATCTGGTCGGGAATGATGGAATACGTGCATCCGTGCAGATTGGACACGCCGTGGATCTTGATAACGTCTGTACCGGCGCCGCGCACGTCCGCGCCCATGGAGTTGAGGAAGTTGGCCAGATCGACGATATGCGGCTCCTTCGCCGCGTTTTCGATTACGGTCAGGCCCTTCGCTCTGGCAGCGGCGAGCATGATGTTGATCGTCGCGCCGACAGAAACGGTGTCCAGATAGATCGCGCTGCCGAGCATCTCGTCCGCCTCGGCGTTGACGATGGCGTTCTCTTCGATCGCCACCTTCGCGCCCAAAAGCTCGAAGCCCTTCACATGCTGATCGATCGGCCGCACACCGCCGAAATTGCATCCGCCGGGCATCGCCACGCGCGCCTTGCAGAATCGGCCGAGCAGCGCGCCGATGAAATAATATGAGGCGCGAAGATGCTTCGTCTGCTCATAAGGCACCGTGTAAAACTGGACGTTACGCGCGTCGATCTCGACGGTATTCTTGTTGAGCATCGTCACGCGAGCGCCGAGCCCCGTAAGGATCTTGAACATGATCGAAACGTCGCTGATGTCGGGAACGTTTTCGATCCGGCAAACCTCCTGCGTCAGGATCGCCGCCGGCACGATGGCCAGAGCCGCATTCTTTGCGCCGCTGATATCTATTTTACCGTTTAAACGGTTGCCGCCGTTGATGACAATTTTGTCCATAGTGAATCATTCACATCCCACAACGAAATAATCTATAATGATCGAAGTATAATCAAATAAACCGCTTCACAGCAGTACACAGTATTATAACACCAAATTTGGAAAATGTAAAGAGCGCAAACAATTTTTTCTCGTTTGAAGCAATTTTTTTATGAACCAACGCAGCAGATTGCATCGGATAGCAATCTGCTGCACGTCGTGTGTTCTGTTTTTAGTATGTGCGGCTCTTTCCCGGTTTAGACAAAACGGCACAAGAGATGCATTCCGTTTTTGATAAAATCAAGCATTCAGGATTTTTTCGATGCAGGCATACTCCACGCACAGGCAAAGCACGTCCAGCGCCTGCCGCAACTCCTCGGTCGACGGGAACGTGGGCGCGATGCGGATATTGCGGTCGCGCGGATCGTTCTTTAGCGGATATGTCGCGCCGGCGCCGGTCAGGATAAGGCCGGCGTCCTTGCACAGCGACACTACGCGCTTGGCGCAGCCGTCCAGCACATCCAGGCTGATAAAGTAGCCGCCGTTCGGCTTGGTCCACGCGGCGATCCCCTTGCCGTCCAGCTCTTTCGCAAAAGCGTTCAGAACGACGTCAAACTTCGGCTTGAGGATGGCAGCGTGTTTTTTCATATGCGCCAATACGCCGTCGGCGTCCTTGAAATACGCCACATGACGCATCTGATTGATCTTGTCATAATTGATGATCTGGTACGAAAGACGCTTTTCGATCTGCGCGAGATTCCTGTCCGAAGCGACAATGCAGGAAACGCACGCGCCGGGGAACGTGACCTTCGCGAAGGAAGCGACCTCAATGATATGATCTTCGGTACCGAACTGTTTGCAGGCAGAGAAGATCTCGCGCAGCGTGTCCGGCGTATCGGACACGTCATGGATCGCATAGGCGTTGTCCCAGATGATGCGGAAATCGTCCGCGGCGGGCTGCAGCTTTGCGATGCGCTCGACCGTTTCGTCGGAGAATGTGATCCCGCCGGGATTGGAGTATTTCGGCACGCAGAACATACCCTTGACCTGACTGTCGCGCACGTACGCTTCGATCTGATCCATATCGGGGCCGGACGCGGACATGTCGACAGGGATCATTTCGATCCCGAAATATTCCAGAATACCGAAGTGGCGGTCATAACCCGGAACGGGGCAAAGGAACTTGATCTTCTGCCCGAACCACGGCGCGCCGCCGCAGACGCCATGCGTCATGCACTGGCTGATATAGTCGAACATCAGGTTCAGACTGGAGCTGCCGCCGAGGATGACGTTTTTCTTCGGTACCCCCAAAAGATCGGCGAAGATCTGCTTGAGCTCACCGAGGCCCGTCAGTACGCCGTAATTGCGGATCTCCATGCCGTCCTCGCCCTTCATCGGGCTGTCGGCGTCGATCGCCGTGAACAAACCGTCGGAGAGCGCAAGCTGGTCGGCGCCGGGCTTGCCTCTGGCCATATTCAAATTGAGATGCATCTGCTGTATCTCAGCATATTTTTCTTTGATCTGCGCGAGCTTCTCCTGCAGCGCGGCTTTATCCATTTGTCTGTACTCCATAGGAACACCTCCAATAAATCTTTTCAAACAATATACCATTTTTTCGACTTTGTCAATACGCCGAAAGAATTATGCGGGAAAAATCCAGAACTCGCTGAGCATCACGCCGACGGTCGGCTCCTCGATCACGAGATCGGCGCACCCGTTTTCAAAGCACGACGCCGGCAAAATATACGTCGCCGATTCCGTGCCGGGCGCGAGATAGTCGAGATCGAACCGCGCGTCCTTCTCACCACCGTACTGGCCGCCGCAGTAGATCACGCGGCCGTTCACCGTGACGCTGTGCGCCGAAACGTCCGGCGTTTTGCGCGAGGAATAGGAAACGCGCAGCTTGTAGTCGCCCGCGGTAAAGCCGCCGAGCTTGCAGCGAAAACTGAAATGATCGAACAGCTTGAGCTGCGATATAGGGATCGAGCCGTTGTTGACGTCGGGACGGTCGCCCTGAAAATCCATATAATAATCCGGCGTCTGCCTCTCGCCGAGCGCTTCCAGACCGTGCAGCGCGACCGAGAAATAATACCCGCCTTCCGGCGTTGCGCAGCGATTTAACAGTCCCGCAAAAAACGGTTTGCGCCGTTCGGGCGGCAAACTATCCGCATACTCCAGCCGATTCAGGTAGTATTCCCTGTCGGTGACCGGCAGGTCGATCGTTTCCAGCGTCGCGCCGCGTTCCCAATGGTTCGCGCCGAAACGCGCACAGTCGAGCTGCTGTCCGATAAGCCGGAACAGACGGCCGGCCAGCTCGTCGAGCAGCGCGCGCAGATCGGTCACGTCCTGCGGGTACGGCGTCAGCAGTGCTTCACGCGCCCGGCCGGGTTCGTCCGCACCGATCGCTTCGCGGGCCGTGCGCACAAGACGCAGATCAAAAACGCGCCTGCGTCGCACGTACGCGTCGCACGCGGCGCGGAACAGCAGCTGACAAAAGCGCCAGTTGTCCGGAAGGACCGGCTTTTCCCGTGCCAGAGCGTCGAACAGTGCAAACGTAGATTCGATATGCGGATTCTCCGCGGGATCGCCGATCCAGTTCTTTTCCAGCGCAAGTATGCCGTCCGCGATTTTTTCGGCAGGCGCCTGCGGGATAAAGAAACGGGCGTAATCGAGCAGCGTATCGGTCAAAGAGCAGTCCGGATCATAGTCCATATCCGACCAGACCATTTTGTTCACGTCGTCGTTGACGCCCTCCGAATAACTCACGGAACCGACGACGTATCCGCGTGTCAGCCGGTGGATCAGCCGGTATTCCTGCGGCCTCGGATTGATACATTCGCGCGAGAGCGTCGACGCGAGCGCAAAGTGCCAGTCGTCGTGCAGCGCGTGAACGGGGTATTCGCAGCGCACATTGTGCGTAATATCGGGATACAAACGGATCGGGTATTCCGCAGGCAGCTTCCGACGCAGCACGTCGAGCGGGAAAGCGCGGTTCGGCCCCGTGATGACGCCGGCCACTTCCGTGGGGCGCGCCTGCATCTCGCGGATAAACGCATCGCCCCAGTCCTGCACGGAATGCGGCGCCTGTGCGGACGGCCACATTTCGGCGTCGGGTTTCGTCTGCTTGAGCGCGCGGGAGATCGCCTTGACGCGCGTCATGAATTCCTCCGCCGGCAGATCGCCTGGATCTCCGCCGGGCGGGAACACGACGTTCAGCCGCGGGCATTTTTCAAAAAAGCGCCGGCGGATCTCGGCCGATTCCTCAACGGAGTATGTATCGTTCGGGATCCAAAGCGAAACGTCCAGATCCAGCTTGTCGGCTTCGGCGCAGACCTGCACGCACAGATCGTCCGGATCGAGCGGCATGAGCGCGTTTTTCCCACCCTTTCCGAGGGACGGAATAAGCTCGATCATATTGCAGCCGAACGCCATCAGGTCCAGAAAGTACCGCGTATACTGCCCGACCGTCCACGCGTCGTATGTGTTGGAGCAGTCGCGGCAGCCGAGCTGGTGGCCGCGGATCGAATGAGCCGGTCGGTATTCGCCGTCGATCGGTTCGGTCAGATTTATCTTTTCGCCGTCAAGCTCCGCCTTGCGAAGAAAGCGCGAATAGCCGTAGATCAGCGCGCGAATCCCCTGCCCCGCGACCGTCACGCAGCGATCCGAGGTATTGATGCGAAATATGTCTTTGTCAGATATTTCGGCGTCGCAGATCAAACGAATGCACGGCGGCTTCGGCATGTCGACGAGCGTCGGCAGAACGCCGGTGCGCAGCCGCAGCTCCTCTTGCAGCATCTTTGCCGCCTGAAGAGCGACAGGTCCGGCGGCACAGATACTGACGCCGGTATAGTCCGCCGTCATGCCTTATCCTCCAGCGTCTGCGCATACTGCAAAATTAGCTCGCTGAAAATGGAGTTGGACCAGGCGAACCAAGGTCTGGTATATTTTGTCGGATCGTCCGCGCAGACGCCCTCGTGCATATAGCCCGTATCCGCGTCGGACGCCTCGAGCATCCGCAGGACTTCCATGCGTTCCGCGTTATCCAAAGCTGTCAGTCCCTGCAGCGAAAGACCGATATGCCACACATAGCCCTCCGGCGTATGCGGACTGCCGGTGCCGCGAATGACAGAACCGACGTAGTAATACGGATTTTCGTCGCTGAGTACAAAACGGCGCGTGTTCTGATAAATCGGATCGTCCGCGGCGCAGTACCCGAAATACGGGATAGACAAAAGGCTCGGAACATTGGAATCGTCCATGAAAACATAGTTGCCCATACCGTCTGTTTCATAGGCGAAGATCTTGCCGAAACGCGGATGGTCGACGACGCCGTATTTTCGGACGCCCGCGTCGATCTGCGCGGCAAGCTCCGACGCTTCAATATACAGCGCGTCGTCGCCGAGGACTTCCTTCGCGATCTGCGCCGACTGCCGCAGCACGGTCACGGCAAAAAGATTGGACGGAATCAGATACCCGTAAACGCACGAGTCGTCGCTGGGGCGGAAGCCGGACCACGTCATGCCCGTATAAGCGACGGGACTGCCAAGGCCGTCGTGCGAGAGCGTGTCCTTCGGGCGGGCGTTCGGACGAATAAAGCGGTACGGCGACTGCTGTGCGTGACGCTGCTCCGTTTTCCAAAGCGAGAGGATCGTTCGCAGCACGCGATCGTACGTGCCGTCCAGCAGAAACGCACAGCGGCCTGAAAACCTGTGATATTCCGCGCAAAGCCATAACACAAAGCAAAGCGAATCCACTTCGTACTTGCGCTCCCATACCATCGGCTTCTGGCGCGGCAGATCCTTGATATGGCCGAGCTCGTTCTCGCATTCGTTGAACGCGTTTGCGTACGGATCGTACAGCACATAGGCGAACTGGCGGCGGATCAATCCCTCGATCACGTCGGCCGCCTGCGGATTGTCCGCGGTCAGCGGCAAAACCTGATGCACCTGCGCCGTGGAATCGCGCAGCCACATGGCAGGAATATCCCCCGTGAAAACATACGTCGTACCGTCGTCCATGCGCTTCGTCGTCGTTTCAAACGTATTCGGATAGCAGTTGCGGAAAAGACGGGCGAGCTTATGCTCCCCGTGTTTTTCCAATATCCCGCACACACGGTCGATCTCCGGCGTCAGGATCTGTTTGAAGTCGTCCATGATCTACCCGTCGAGTAGGCAGTCTCGACACTCCTTTCAAATTTGTTGAACACGTGAAAGGCTTGCCTACTGCCCCTCACAGAACCGGACGTGCGGTTTTCCCGCATCCGGCTCTTCAAACAGTCTTCGGTTGCCAGTTCCAGATATCCTTCGTCAAGTGCGGTTCTTGCACGTAATAGTTCCAGATACGCAGGTACTCCCTTTGCACGCTCGCCACGCTCTCGGACCCCGGCGGAACCTGCGCATCCTCGCGCTATCGGCTGCACATTGCTGTCTGCGACCCAGAAGACGGTATCGACTTCCGCTCTCTCTTACTTACGGGGCTGTATCGCTTCACGCTTTCGCATTGCGGCTCTCGTGCTCCTCTGCCTACGCTTAAACCTCACCTCGCGGCTTCGGCTCCAAGGCTGAGTACCGGCTGCTCGC
>JAFSYP010000119.1 GCA_017449935.1 Clostridia bacterium | reverse complement strand
GTTGTCGAATCCCGCTCCACGGGCGAACTGCAGGCGTCTCTCGGCGTCAGTCCGGTTCGTGTCGATAAGAACGGCAACTACGACGTCAAAATCGGCTTCCGGGAACCGCGTTCGCAGCAGACGGCGGCGAAGGGCAAACGCTCGTACAGGCAGATCACGAACGCCATGATCGCCAACGTGCTTGAATACGGGCGCAAAGGACAGGCGCCGAAACCGTTTCTGGCGCCCTCGAAGAAAGCGGCGAAGAAAGACACCACGGCAAAAATGGAATCCGTGCTGCGGGAGGAGATCGATAAAATATGATCCTGGACGAATTGGTCACGATCATGGACGGTCTGCTTATCCCGGTCGAAACGGCGTCGTTTTCCGGCAAGGTTCCCGATCAGTATGTCGTGCTGACACCGATGGAGGACGTGTTCGAGATCTTCGCGGACAATACGCCGCACATGGACGTCTGCTCCGTGCTCATTTCTCTGTTTTCCAAGGGCAACTATCTGTATACCAAAGACCTGCTGGTCGACGCGCTGCTGACGGCGGGGTTTACCGTAACCCTTCGGCGGTATATCGGGCGCGAAGATGACAGCGGGTATCATCACTACGTCGTCGACGTAGAAAAAGAATACATCATAAAGGAGTGAATCCGTTTGGCAACAATCGGTCTCGACAACCTGTTTTACGCAACCATCACCGAAGGCGCCGATGGCGTCGAAACCTATGGCACGCCGCAGAAGCTGGCGAAGGCCATCTCCGCCGAACTGTCCGTGGAGATCGCGGAGGCGATCCTGTACGCGGACGACGCTGCCGCCGAATCCATCAAGTCGTTCAAGAACGGCAAGCTGACGCTGGGCGTGGACGATATCGGCATCGACAAAGCGCAGCTTCTGACCGGTGCGGGCGTCGATGACAACGGCGTTCTGGTGTCGACGTCGGAAGACCTGCCTCCGTATGTGGCTGTCGGTTTCCGCGCGCAGAAGTCCAACGGCAAGTACCGTTACTTCTGGCTGTACAAAGTCCAGTTCGGCATTCCGTCCGTGTCGCTGCAGACCAAGGGCGACAGCATCTCTTTCCAGACGCCGTCCATCGAGGGCACGATCGTCCGCCGCAACAAACCGCTCGGCAACGACAAGCATCCGTGGAAAGCGGAGGTCACCGAGGGCGACGCGGGCGTGTCGGACACCACCATCACCAACTGGTTCAAGTCGGTGTACGAACCGGCCTATGCCGGAGATTAAGGAGGGCAAACACAATGAACGCAATTCCCGTAAACGCGGAAAACCCGACCGTTGAGGAACGCTCTGCCGAGATCACGATCGGCGGACAGCAGTATGAGCTCGTTCTTACGACGCTTGCGACGAAACTGATCGCCCGGCGTTACGGCGGTTTGGAGAATCTGGGCGAAAAGCTGTCCAACACGGAGCATTTTGAAGACGCGCTCGATGAGATAGTTTACCTCATCACGCTGCTGGCGAATCAGTCCGTGATGATCCACAACCTTTGGCATCCGGACGACAAGCGCGATCTTCTGACCGAGGAAATGGTCGAACTGCTGTCCACGCCGTATGACCTTTCTGAATACAAAAACGCGATCGTGACTGCGCTGTACAAAGGCACCAAACGGTACGTGCAGAGCGAGGAGACGGACGCAAAAAACGCGGAAACAGCCGGGTAAGCGAAGAAGAATCGTTCGCCCGGCTGCTGTTTTACGGTGTGAGCCTGCTGCACCGTCCGGAACGGGAGGTTTGGCTCATGCCGTTCGGCGCGCTTCTGGATCAGTGGGAGATATACAGGCAGTTCAACGGTCTGGCAAAACCGCTGCACGCCGTGACGATCGACGACGTGATCCCGGAAGGAATATGAAATATATCTGCATGGCGAAGCTGCGGCTGTCCTTTTGGCGTCATCATCCGAATGTGAGGTGACGCACCATGGCAGGGCACTCCGATGCCGGCATCAAGCTGGGAATCGAAGGTGAACGCGATTTCAAAAAATCGTTGAAGGACATCAACGATACCATGAAGGTACTCGGTTCCGAGATGACTTTGGTCGCGTCCAAGTTTGATAAACAGGACAAATCCGTCCAGGCGCTGAACGCCCGCAACTCCGTTCTCAACGCCGCCATCAACGAGCAGAGAAATAAAATCGATCTGCTGCAGAAGGCACTCGCCAACGCGACGCTGTCTTTCGGCGAAGCCGATTCCCGCACGAAAGCCTGGCAGGAAAAGCTGAACAAAGCGCAGGCTGAGCTGAACGGCATGGAACGCGAGCTCGACCAGAACAACAAGGCTCTGAAAAATGCCGGTGAGGAATATGACGACGCCGGCAAAGAGAGTAAAAAGTTCGGCGAGGAAGTCAAGGACAGCGGTGAGAAAGCCGAGAAGAGCGGCCACAAGCTGGAAACGCTCGGCAAGATCGCAAAGGGACTCGGCGTCGCGTTTACCGCCGCGTTTGCGGCAATGGGCGTGGCGGTCAAAAAGGTCGTCGGCGTGATCGGCGACTGCGTGGACGTGTATGCCGATTTTGACGACAGCATGCGTCAGGTCGCCGCGACGATGGGCATGTCCGCCGATGAGATCGGACAGGCGGGCGGCGACTTTGAGCGTCTCGCGCAGGCCGCGAAGGACGCCGGCGCATCCACACGTTACACCGCTTCCGACGCCGCGGATGCTCTGAATTACCTTGCCCTTGCCGGTTACGATACAAACAAAGCTATCGAGACCATGCCGAAAGTGCTGACCCTCGCGGCTGCGGGCGGCATGGATCTGGCGTACGCGTCGGATATGGTCACGGACAGTATGTCCGCGCTGAACCTGCAGACGTCCGACCTCGATATGTACATGGATCAGATGGCCAAGACGAGCCAGAAGTCCAACACGTCCGTGCAGCAGCTCGGCGAGGCGATCCTCGTCTGCGGCGGCACCGCGTCTCTGACCGGTCAGGATCTGGACGTCATCAATACCGCGCTCGGCGTCATGGCCGACAACGGTATCAAGGGTTCTGAAGGCGGTACCAAACTGCGAAACGTGCTGCTGTCGCTGTCGTCGCCAACGAAGAACGGCGCTGCGGAACTCGCGCGTCTCGGCGTGTCGATCTACGACGCCGAGGGCAACATGCGGCAGCTTGACGCCATCATGGGCGACCTAACCAAAGCCCTGTCCTCGCTGTCGCAGGAAGAGAAAACCGCCGCCATCAGCACGATCTTCAACAAGCGTGATATTGCGGCGGTCAACGCGCTGCTCGAATCCACCAACGGCAGATTTGCCGAACTGGACGCTCTGATCAAAGATTCTGCGGGCGCCGCCGAAGAGATGGCGGGTACGATGGAATCCGGTCTTGCCGGTACGGAGCGCAGCTGGGCGTCCGCGCTCGAAGGTCTGAAGATCGAGACGGGCGAAATCTTCGCTTCGCTGAAACAGACCGCGCTCACCGACATGACGGGCATTGTCCGCGATCTGACCAAGGCGCTCGCCTCCGCGGACGGCGACTGGATGAAGATCGGCGACGCGGTCGGACAGGCTGTGTCGAATCTTCTTGTAAAAATCAACGAGTATCTGCCGAAGGTCGTGCAGATCGCCGTCAATATCATTTCCGTGTTTTTGAGCGGTATCGCGGAGAATACGGACATGCTGGTCTCGTCGGCGGAACTCATAATCGGCTCCCTGATCGACGGCCTGAATTTTGCAGCGCCGAATCTGGTCGCCGTCGCCGTTCCGCTGCTGCTGACGCTGGCAGACGGCATTTTATCAAGTTTACCCTCAATCCTGTCTGCCGGTCACGAAATACTGATGACGCTGGTGTCGGGACTCACGCAGGCCGCGCCGGAACTGCTGACCCGGCTTGCCGAAACGACCGTGCTTATCGCGCAGTCTTTTACCGAGAACGCGCCCGTATTTCTGGCGACCGCCGTTTCGCTCGGCGAGGCTCTGTTCGGCGGCATTCTTTCCGCAGCGTCCGTTCTGGCAGAAGCCGCGCCCGGTCTGCTCGCTTCGTTCGGCGAAATGCTGGCGGAGGGACTGCCGTCGGCGATCCTGGTTTTGACCTCCGCTTTGACCGACGCTTTTCCTTTGCTGCTGACGTCGGCGTTTTCTCAGCTGGAGTTCGCGCTGCAGACCATTCTTTCCGTACTGCCGTCTCTGCTCGGCGACGGAATTCCGATGCTCCTCGATTGGCTCGGTTCCTTTTTACTCGAACAGCTGCCGGTTCTGATCGGGATGGCGGGTTCGCTCGTCACGGAGCTGGTCGGTCATTTGTCGGAAATTCTGGTCACGACGCTGCCCATGATTTTATCGGCGGTTTTCCGCCTGATCGACAGCATCATCGCGGAACTGCCGTTATTGTTACAGCAGCTTTTGCC
>JAFSYP010000118.1 GCA_017449935.1 Clostridia bacterium | reverse complement strand
GCGGATTGCGAAGCAAGATTTTTCGTCAGGTTGTACAAAAAGATCGAAGGCTTGCTGACGCAAGTCAAGAGATTTTTGTGCAGCATGACGGAATAAGATTCGAGCAAGGCGTGCATCGCGAATTGTGCGGTGTTGCCTTAATTATGCTTTGCGCGATTTCATTTTGACCAGCTCGCGATAGCTGATCAGCTCGATGCCGTGATCCTTGAAGTACCGGTGCGTCACGGAGTCCTTCATCATGGCGTATTCCCAGCCTCTGCGCTGCCAGGTGCCGGAGATCGCCTTGAGCTCGTCCGTCGGGAGTGCGGGATGGATGAACGTCTCCGTGATCCCGGCGGGGATCCTGCCGTGGAACTCCAGGAACGCGTCGCGGAAATCCTCGTACGTTTCCTTGTTTTTCAGGCTCTTGACCTGATCGGTGAGGATCAGGTAATCCGGCGTCGGCACGTTATAGAGCTTGCTCAGGACGCCGCAGAAGCGGCAGAAGAAACGGTACAGGTGCAGCGAAACGCCGTCCGGACAGAACTCGTCCTTCGGCGTGGTGCACATACGGAAGGGGTACTTCATGTCGCGGCAGACCGCGAACACCTTCGGAAGCATGAGGTAACGGCCGTTCATGCCGTAGAGCGAACCCATATGGTTGTCGATCTGCGTGGGATGCATCCCCATCTTTTCGGCCAGCTCGATCTGGGCGCGTACCTCCGCGATTGCCTCGTCATAATCGCAGTGCGCCTCGAAATCTTCGTTTTCCGGCCACATCCGGCCCTCGGGCGTGCGCAGCGAAGCGCCGTCGGTCAGCGGACCCCACGGCCAGCGCTCGCCCCACTCGTTCGTCATCGTCAGATGCACGCCGATGGCGTACTGCGGATGGTCGACGGCGAACTGTACGGCCTGCTTTGCCATCGGACAGGGCATCATGATGGTCGAGGAGATGATGTTGCCCGTTTCAAACAGCTCGAAGATCGCGTCGTTTGCGGCCTGGCACATGCCGAAATCATCGGCGTTGATGATCAGATAGCGTTTCTGCATAGTCGACACCTCATTTGCGTTCAATAGAAATATCATACCACGTTTCGGGATGCTTGTCAAGAAAACGCGTACGGATCGCGCGGACGAAGTCACCGGATCTCAAAATACTGCGTGCGCGATTTGTGCAGCTTCAGGTTCGGCAGCTCGTCATACTCCAGCGTGACACTGCCGTAGCGCGCGGAAGGCTTGCCGGTCGGCGTGAGCGTGATCTCGCGGCTCTGCCCCGGCAGCAGCAAAAGCTGCGTGTCGCTGAACGTATACGGCACGCCGTCCGCGCGGATCGCGCGGATGCGGACGGCATGCTTGCGCGAATGGTTTTCCAGCACGGCGGCGACCGCGCCGTCCGTGGGATGCAGCACGGACTGCGGACTTCCCTTCAGAGTCAGCGACACGTCGGAGACGGCCATAGCCGTTTCGCAGAACTGCGGGAACGCCGGGTCGGAATACACGTCTGTCACGTCGTCCGTCGTCAGCAGCGCAAGCGACAGCGCGCGGGCGCGCGTGTCCCAGTAATTCTGTCCGTGCATTTGGCCGTAGAATACCCATGTGTTCTCCGGCAGGTACGCGTTCGTCAGATCGAGGCTGCCGGTGTAGGAAACGTGGTCATGCGTCGGATCGACGCAGACCGTGCGCGCCGGCCGGTAGCTTTCGTCAAAATGCTCGCCGATCGGCAGGCAGACGCCGCCCGAACCGTGTCCGGCGTCGACCAGCACGTCGCCGCTGCCAAGGCTCGTGATCAGCGGGCAGCCCTCGTTGACGATGGCGCTCACGCGGACGCCGGACGCCTGTGCACGGCGCAGGATCTCGCCCGCGCGCGCCATGACGTTCTGCATCGCGTCCGTTTTCCGGATCATCTCCGCGTTCTCCGCGGGATCGAGCAGCAGCGCCTTCATCTCCTCGTAATCCGCGGGCGGACAGACGCCCCAGAGCGCGATGCTCGACAAAAAGTACGGCTTGATGAATTTTTCGAGGGACCCTTCAAAGATCACGTCGATCGACCCTTTGGGCATCAGCTTCAGCAGATACCCCAGCTCCGCCTCCACGCCGTAATTGCCCAGGAACATATTGAACAGGCCTTCGTAGTTGATGTGCAGCGGTTCGTCGCTGCCGAGCATTTCCCGGAAGATCTCCGTCCCGCCGTAAGCGGGCGAATTCATCAGCACGCTGTGCAGATCGTTCTCGCCGCCGTAGGCGTCCAGATAGCACAGCAGCACGTTGCAGCCGTAGCTTGTGCCGGAAATGCACACCTTGTCGCTGCCGGTCAGCGCCTTCACGTCCTGAATGAACGAGTGCAGATCCTTCGCGATATCGACGGCGCTCATGCGCCAGTCGTACTGGAACACGAACGCCCGCTCGCCGCCGACGCGCGCGGCGGCTTCCTTGAGCATCATCGGACCGTACGTCACGCGCCGCAGCATCCCGCGCTTTTTCAGCGCGTTATAGGAGCATTCTTTGGCCTCGGAGACCAGAGTAGAAATGTTGTAATGGGACGTGCCGTCCGGATCGATGCGGATCGGCTCGGCGATCTGCGTCACCACCGTGGCGCCGACCTTGCGAATGTCGTCGAGATCTCCGCGCGCCAGACACGACAGGATGGCGGGACCGTGCTGCAGGAACGCGCCGAGGAATCTGTCCATTGGGAACCAGATGATCTTCTGTTTCGGCGTTCCCTTGTCGCGCACCAGCGCGTTTTCCAGAATACCCGGCATCAGGATCACGGGATAGGATTCTTTTTCCAGTACCGGCGCCGCGGCGGTTCTTCCGATCGACGCCGCGCCGACGAGCAGCGCGGAGCACAGGACAAGTCCGAGCAGTTTTTTCACATAATCGCTCCCTTCCGGGTTTATCCGTATTGTACTAAATTCCGCGCCGCTTTGCAAGTCCCTGTCTGTCGTTTTTTGTTAAAACGGGATCAAAATACATAGATTTCGTCGTGAAAAACATTTGACGAAGCAGTACAGTTGTGCTATACTGACTATATGTATATAAAAACAGTATGGGGTAGTGTATGACTGATACGATCATTTGGATCACAGCCGCCGCGGCATGGCTCGCCGTCGTGCTGCTGTGCGTGCTGATCCGGCAGACGTCGCGGCTGCGGCAGGCGCGGTCCGACCCGTCGGAAAAGCTGGCGGTGCTGGCGGACCGACTGTCCCAGACGGGGGCGAACGTGTCCGCGGAGTTTGAGCGCAGCCGCCGCGAGCAGGCGCTTTTTCAGGAGCAGCTTCGCCGCCAGACGCGCGAGGAGCTGAGCGCGATGGCGCAGCAGATCGAGGCGCTGCGGGCGGACAATTTTGAGCAGATGCGCCGGATGCAGGAGAGCAACGAGCGCCGGCTCGACCGGATGCGCGAGACGGTCGACGAGAAGCTGACCGCCACGCTCGGCACGCGGCTGGACGCGTCGTTCCGCACGGTGTCGCAGCAGCTTGAAAGCGTCTACAAGTCTTTGGGCGAGATGAAGGAACTGTCCACCGGCGTGACGGACAACGTGACCGCGCTCAACCGTGTGCTGACCAACGTCAAGGCGAGAGGCACATGGGCGGAGGTACAGCTGCGCGCGGTGCTGGATCAGACGATCCCCGGCATGTACGTCGAGAACTATGCGCCCGATCCGTTCTCCAAGGACAGAGTGGAGTTCGCGGTGCGCATCCCGTCCACGGACGGGACGGCGGCATTCCTGCCGATCGACTCGAAGTTCCCGATGGAGGATTATGTGCGCTATTGCGGCTATGTCGAATCGGGCAGCGCCCAGGCTGCCGCCGCGGCGCGCAAGGCGCTGGAGACGGTCGTGCTGCACGAGGCGCGCACGGTGGCGAAATACATCCATGTGCCGGAAACGACGCCGTTCGCCATCCTGTATCTGGCGACAGAGGGACTGTACGCGGAGATTCTGTCCGCGCGTTCCGGGATCGCTGAGCGCATTCAGCGCGAATGCGGCGTGCTTCTGGCGGGACCGTCCACGATCACGGCGCTGCTGAATTCGCTGTCAATGGGATTCCGCGCCGTCGCGGTCAACGAAAAGGCCAACGAAGTGCGGCGTCTGCTGGCCGCGGCGCGGCAGCAGTATGATAAATTCGGCGACGTGTTGCAAAAGGCACGAAAAAAGATCGACGAGGCGGGGCGCTCTCTGGACGAGGCGCAGGACCGCAACCGCATCATCGCCGGCAAACTGAAAAATGTTGAAACCATTACTGACGCGGAAGCGGACACGCTTCTGAACGGATAATCGGAAGGAGAAATACCATGCTCAAGCATCCGGATCTTTTGAAACAGCTCACACTTGAAGAGAAGGCGTCTTTGTGCGACGGCGCGGATTACTGGCATCTGAAAGCCGTACCGAAGTTGGGGATCGAGCCGGTCATGGTCTGCGACGGCCCGCACGGTCTGCGCAAGCAGGACGCGGAGCATAAAAACGGCACGATCGGTCTGGGCAATTCCGTCCCGGCGACCTGCTTCCCGACCGCCTGCACCACGGCGTGCTCCTGGGACCCGGAGCTTTTGCGGGAGATGGGCAGAGCGCTCGGCGCGCGCTGTCTTGCCGAAGGCGTTTCCGTGCTACTGGGGCCCGGCGTCAACATGAAGCGTTCTCCCCTGTGCGGACGCAACTTTGAGTATTTCTCCGAGGACCCCGTGCTTGCCGGAGAGATGGCGAGCGCGTGGATCGAGGGCGTGCAGGAGATGGGCGTCGGCGCGTCGCTCAAGCATTTCGCCGCCAACAGTCAGGAGACGCGCCGCATGACGGTGTCGTCGGTCGTGGACGAACGCGCGCTGCGCGAGGTGTATCTGACCGCGTTTGAAAAGGCGGTCAAGCGCGCGCGCCCGTGGACGGTGATGAACGCATACAACCGGCTCAACGGCGTATTCTGCTCCGAGAACGCGTGGCTGCAAACGCAGGTGCTGCGCAGGGAGTGGGGATTTGACGGCGTGGTCGTGTCCGACTGGGGCGCGGTCAACGAGCGCGCGGCGGGGATCGCCGCCGGCAACGATCTGGAAATGCCGTCCTCCGCCGGCGTCGGCACACGCAAGATCGTGGAGGCCGTGCGCGCCGGTACGCTGGACGAAGCAGCGCTCGATCGGTGCGCGGACAACGTCCTTGATCTGATGCTGCGCGCTAATGCGAATAAAAAGCCCGGCTTTACCGTGGACGACAAAGCGCAGCACGCGCTTGCGCGCAAGATCGCGGCGCAGTCCATGGTGCTGCTCAAGAATGAAGACGGCGTTCTGCCGATCCGCAAGGGACAGAAGATCGCCGTGATCGGCGAAATGTCGCACGCGCCCCGCTACCAGGGCGCCGGCAGCTCGCAGATCAACCCGACGAAGATCGACAACGCGCTCGAATGCCTGCGCCGCGCTGGATACGACGTCCTGTATGCCAGAGGCTACCGCGGCGGCGAGCAGACGACGGACGCGCAGCTTTTGAACGAAGCGGTCGCGGCCGCCGCGCGCGCGGATGTGGCGCTGGTCTTTGTGGGACTGACGGCCGATTTCGAGTCCGAGGGCTTCGACCGCCGGACGATGTCTATGCCGCATCCGCACAACACGCTCGTGCGCGCCGTGGCTGAGGCGAATCCCAACACGGCGGCCGTTTTGGCGGGCGGCGCGCCGGTGACGATCCCGTGGGTCGACAACGTCAAGGCCATCCTCAATACATATCTCGGCGGCGAAGCGGGCGCCGCGGCGGCGGTCGACATCCTGACAGGAGAGGTCAATCCCTGCGGCAAGCTCGCGGAGACATATCCCATCTGCGAGCACAGCGTGCCGTGCGTGAACAACTTCCCCGGCAATCCCGCGACGGTCGAATACCGAGAGAGCATTTATATCGGCTATCGCTACTATGAAAAAGCAAACAAAAAGGTGCGTTTCCCCTTCGGCTTCGGCCTGTCGTATACCGAATTCCGGTATTCGGATCTGCGGCTCGACCGGCGCGAAATGGCGGACAACGAGCGTCTGACGCTCTCGTTCCGCGTCAAGAACGTCGGCGCGCGCGACGGCGCGGAGACGGCGCAGATCTATGTGGCCGACGTCGAAAGCACCGCGTTCCGCCCCGTCAAGGAGCTCAAGGCGTTCAAGAAAGTTTTCCTGAAGGCGGGCGAGGAAAAGCGCATCACCGTGACGCTTGGCAAGCGCGCCTTTGCCTACTACAATACGAACATCCATGACTGGCACGTTGAAAGCGGCGATTTCGAAATCCTGGTCGGCGCGTCGAGCGCGGACATCCGCCTGCGCGAAACGGTCGCGGTGCGCTCGACCCGTCCGGACGTCGCGATCCCCGACCACCGCGCGAGCGCGCCGGACTACTACACCGGCGACGTGCGCGGCATTTCCGCCGAGCAGTTCGAGGCGGTGCTCGGACACGCGCTGCCGGACCCGCAGAAGTCGGGCGGCGTCGGTCTGACCGGCAACATCGAGGACGCGCAGAACACCAAGTGGGGCGGCCGCGTGCATAAGGCGGTGACGGCGATCACCCGCATGGTGGACAAGGGCAATTCCGGCATGGCCGAGGCCGTGGCGACGCAGACGCCGATCCGCAATTTCGTCGCCATGAGCGGCGGCCTGTTCAGCGAGGATATGGCGGACGGCTTCTTGCAGATCCTCAACGATGACAATCCGCTCGAAGGCGTCGGAAAGATCGCCAAGGGCGTGCCGCATATCGTGAAGAATCTGGGCGACTTTTTGAAAACCATCTGATCGGAGGAACTGGATCATGCGTAGAGTGTACAGAGCGATCCTTGCCGCGCTGATGTGCGCGGCTCTGCTGCTGACGTCCGTCGCGGCCGCGTTCGCGGCGCCGGAGAAAGCGCCGCTGCAGATCGGGATCGTTTCGGACGTTCATTACTTTGCCGAAAAGATGACAGGCAATTGGTGCGACGCGTTCATGGACTTCGCGCGCAATTCAGCGACGGAGCGGTACGAAGCGCCCGGTCTGCTGGACGCCGCGCTGGCGGCGCTGGCTGCGCATGCCGAGGAGAACGGAATGAAATACGTTTTGTTCCCGGGCGATATGACAGCCAACGGCGAGTACGACGCGCATGTCGAGCTGGCAGAGCGTCTGGAACAGTTCGAGGCGAAGACGGGCCTGTCCGTTTTTGTGATCAACGGCAATCACGACATCAACAATTTCAACGGCTTTACCTTTGAAAGCGGAAAGAAGGAAGACGCGCGTCCCACGACGCCGGAGGAATTCCGCGAGATCTATAAGAATCTCGGCTACGATCTGGCGTATCACACGTTCGAGCCGAAAAGCGGCAAGGCGGGTATGCTTTCCTATTCCGTGCGTCTGGACGGCGGCTACCGGCTGATCGTGCTCGACGAATGCAAATACTCCGCCGACGTGACGGACGACGGCGAGGACAGTCACCAGACGGACGGCGGCATCACGGACGATCTGATGGCGTGGGCGCTCGCGGAGATCGAGGACGCGAAGCAGTGCGGCGAAACGGCCATCGGGATGCAGCACCACGGCATCGTGGAGCATTTCAAGGTACAATCCGCGATCTTCCAGCCGTTCCTGATCGACGATTGGCAGCAGTGCGCCGAGTGCTTTGCGGACGCGGGACTGTCCTATATGCTCACCGGCCATATGCACGATATAAGCGTGACCGATTGGGTAAGCGACAGCGGCAACGTGCTGTATGATATCAGCACGGCGTCTTTGACCGGCTTCCCGAACCTGTTCCGCGAGATCCGGTTCGACAACACCGGCGTGAACGTGACGGCGGACGTGCAGTCCTTCGACGTGGACTGCGTGCAGAATGTGACCGTACGCGGCGAAGTCTATGAAAAGCCGTTCAGACAGACGTTTTCTTTTACACAGTCCTACAAAAACGGGTTGGACACGCTGGCGATGAGCTTCCTCGGAAGCGTGCTGGACGATCTGTTCGACGCCATCGAGCGTGAGGGTACCATTCTCGGCGCCCTGAAGAGCGAATTTGGACTGGATGTGCGGGAGATCGTCGCGCGCTATGTGGACGTGCGCCTCGGCTCCATCGAGCTGTTCACGGCGAAGAATGTGATGAGCTTCCTCGACGACCTGGATCTCCAGCTGCGGCAGACGGTGCTGCGCAGCCGCGAGGACGCGCAGGCGCTGGTCTGCGAGGTGATCCGCGCGCTTGCGGATCTCAAAGTGTCCGACCTGCCCTGCACCAAATACATCGATATATACGGCTTCGGCGACGCGAGCCGTCCCGGTACGTTCGAGGAGGCGGCGTACAGCGCGCTTGTCGTGCTGTATTCCGGCAACCAGACCATCGCGGACGACCCGTTCATGCTGGACGTCGTGGATTATTTCCGCAACCGCGACGGCGCAAAGGCGCTGACGGACCGGCTGTGCGACGTGCTGATCGGCGACGTGCTGCAGCAAAGGCTGCTCGGACAGCTCCGGTTCAATCCCGCCACGCTTTTCCCCAGCGGAACGATCGGTCACGTCTCCGTGACGATGCTGGACGGCGCGCTCTCGCTGCTGCTGGGCGGAGATAAGAGCTACGCGCACGTGATCAACGCCGTTCTGGCGCTGGGCGTTCTGCCGGAGTATCCCAGCATCGACGGCGCGGTCGAGCGTTTGAAAAAGACCTATTTGACGGAAAGCCAGCTTCAGGGTATGGGCGTGACGATCGCCGATATGATCGAGGATATCGTGACCGACCACGGCGACGGCGAGGATCTGACGCGGCAGCTGACGAACGCGCCGCGCGACGCACAGGCGACGCGTGAAAACTACCGTCTGCCCACGCTCGTGACCGTGACGACCGGCCCGGACGCGTCGACGACGCGCAATGTGAGCTGGTATACAAAATACAGCGTGACCGGTACGGATATCGAGATCGTGCCGTACGGCGAGCGCTTCACCGGCAAACCGACGTCAAAAGGCGTGACGGCGACGACGGCACAGAAGGAACGCACGTTCCCCGGCGTGGATCTGGGGCTGATCGGCTTTATGAACGCGCCCGTTCCGCTGACGCGCCATACGGTGCAGGTGACCGGATTGAAGAAAGGCGCGAAGTACAGCTTCCGCGTCGGCGACGCCCGGAAGGGCTGGTGGAGCGAATGCGGGACGTTCAGCATGGCGGACGGTTCGCAGGACGTGACGCTGCTGCATGTGGCGGACGCGCAGTCGCTGAACGCCGGGCAGTACGAGCGGTTCCGTTCGACGCTGCAGGCGGCGATGCGTCAGTATCCGCAGACGGATCTCATCGTCAGCTCCGGCGACCAGGTCGCCAACGGCAGCAACGTCCGCCAGTGGCAGGCGTTTGCCGACGTGTCTTCGGACGTGCTGACCTCGACCGTGTTCATGCCCGCAAACGGCAATCACGAGAAAACGGGCGACGCGCTGACGGACAATTTCCTGCTGCCGAACGTGCCGCAGCAGGATACGGCCAGCGGCGTTTATTACGATTTCGACTACAACAACATCCACTTTATGGTTTTGAACACCAATGACGTCGACGACGGCCAGGGGCTGTCGGATGCGCAGACGGCGTGGCTGCGCAGCAGCGCGAACGGCAGCGACGCGCAATGGAAGATCGTTGTGCTGCATAAAGCGCCGTATTCCTGCGGCGAGCATTACGGGGACAAGGACGTCGAAGCGCTGCGCAAGCAGCTCAAGCGTCTGCTTCCGCAGCTGGGCGTCGACGTTGTGCTGGAGGGGCACGACCGCGTCTACATGCGTACGAACGCGCTCTACGGCAATCTTGTGACAAAAACAAAAACGAAGGCCGTGTCTTTTGAGGGCAGAGAGTATACGATGCAGCTCGATCCGCGCGGATCGTTCTACGTCCTGAGCGGGACGGCGGGCGTCAAGAACGGCAGAGCCGAAAACGCCGACAAGGTCGACAAGTGCATCCCGCGTGCGGCGGCGCAGCTCGAAACGACGCTGCCGATGTTCTCGGCGATCGAAGTGCGCGGCGACGCGCTGTATCTGGACGCCTATACGGTCGATGAACAGGGCGCCCTTGCGCGTGTAGACGGCTTGGCCGTCCGCAAGGACGCGAAGAAGAGCGCCGCGCCGCTGACGGAAGAGGATCTGGATACGGCGAGCACGCTCGGCAGCATCGGGATGCTGGAGGACGCACAGCTCGTCCACGCGGCGTACGACGGATTTGAGGAGATGGAGATGTTCCCCGGCGGAAAAGCCGATGTGGTCCTCGTGAACGACGGCGACGACACCGACAGCGCCACCGGTTCGGGCAATACCACCGGCACGGACAGCACAACCGGTACAGGCAGCACAACCGGTACGGGCAATACCACCGGTACAGGCAACACCACCGGTACAGGCAACACCACCGGTACAAGCAACACCACCGGTTCGGGCAGTACAGCCGGTTCGGACAAAACCGCTGACACAGGCAATACGACCGGTTCGGGCGGCAGCTCCGGCACGGGAAGTGATTCCGACACGGGCGGCAGCTTTGACTCGGGGAGCGGCTACGACGCGGGCAACAGCTTCGACTCGGGGAGCGGCTATGATGCGGGCGACAGCTCCGGCGCGGGCAACGGCTACAACACGGGAAGCGACTACGACACGGGCAGCGGCTTCGATACGCAGAGCAGCTTCTTCGGATCGACCTTCGGGTCGTCCGGCACGATCCCCAGACTCGGTGGCAGCACGCCGGTCGTGACGTCCTGCGTCCTGTTCCTCTCGGCGATGACCGCTGCGTGGGCCTGTTCACGTAAAAAGAAGGACGATTAAGAAAGGAAGATCCTCTTGCTGATCCGCATTACAGCATTCCTTCAGAGCGTGCTTTTGACCGTCTCATGCTTCTTTTGCAGCATATTCAATCTGCCGGATGCGCGTGTGGATGCGTTTATCGCGCAGAACGGCGGGTTCATCCGCGGCATCTGCCATCCGAATGAAAACTATGATCTGTTGGAGGACGGCGGCTTCAACTGGGTGCGGTTCGACATTCCGTACCCGTACAATGCCGACGGCTCGGTCAGCGGGTCCTACCTCGCGTTCAAGCGGCGCGCAGCCGCTTATGCCGAACGCGGATTCAAGGTGATGGCCATTACGCCGTATCCGAAATCGTATATTGATATTGGCGGTTTTGATCCGGTCGACCCGGACAATATCGAAAAGACGCAGCAGATCGCGCTTTTCCTGCTGGAGGATCTGCGCGACGTCTGCGGCGCATTCCAGATCACGAATGAAATGGGCATCGACGCCTTTACCTATCCGCTCACACACGAACAGGCGATCACCTTTATCGGCGTCCAGCTGGAGGCGCTCGCCGAAGTCAAGGGGGATTTCCCTGTCGGCTACAACAGCGCCGGCCTCTCCGAGTGGCTGCACAAGGGGATGCGTCCGTATCACCGATACTGCGACTATGTGGGCGTCGATCTGTATTCCGGCAATACGGGCAAGGCCACGGCGCGGGACTACGTGAAACGGATCGGGCGGATCTACCGCATCACGCATCTGCCGGTGATATTGGAGGAATTCGGCTTCCTGAGCGAAGGAAGACCGAAAACTGCCGAGGAGAAGGCGCAGATCCTTTCGCAGTACGGGTATGCATCCGAAGCGGAAGCGGCGGCGGATATCGAGAACTTTGTGCAGAAGCTGCCTGCCGCGTTCCGTCAGCGGCTGAACGAATCCTATCCGAAGGACGAGTGGGCGGATGCTGTGTTTGGGGACCTTTCCAACCACTTCTACTGCGAGATCGGCCAGCAGGGGACGTACGGCGGCTTTGCGCATACGCCCGAAGGACAGGCGCAGTACTACGCCGACCTGTTGCCGCGCCTGCGGAAGATGAAGTGTCTGGCCGGCATGATTATCTACTGCTGTCAGGACGGCAGCGTCTGCTGGTTCTGCGGGCTGGAAGGGTGTCCGTCCGAAACGCGATGGGGACTGGTCGACAGCACTGGCGTGCCGAAGCCCGCGTTTGAAACGGTCAGACAGTGCTTCCGTTCGCCGGAATTTGAATAAGGAGTGACGATTATTATGCGCCTGCAGGAATCGGGCGAGATGTATCTCGAAACGATTTTGATCCTTTCCCGCCGGAACGTGAGCGTGCATTCGGTGGATGTGAGCGAATATATGGGCTTTTCCAAGCCGTCCGTGAGCCGGGCGGTCAGACTGCTGCGCAGCGGCGGCTTTTTGGAAATGCGTCCGGACGGCGAGCTGCTGCTGACGCCGCTCGGCCGTGAGACTGCGGAAAAAATATATGACCGGCATCAGGTGCTGACTGCGGCGCTGATGCTTCTGGGCGTGCCGGAGGATATAGCCTCGGTGGACGCCTGCAAGATCGAGCATGACATCAGCGACGTCACGCTGAATGCCATCAAGGAGCATATGAAAGAACCGGACCGTCACGACGATCCGTAAACAACGCAATACTTAACCGCCCCGGCGACGTGCTTTAATGTCGCCGGGGCGGTTTTTTGGTCAACAGCTCAGAATACGTTTTCCTGATTCAGATCCAGATAGTCCTGCGAGAGCATCATCTTGTACAGCAGGTCCGGCTGATCGGTGATCACGACGATGGGGTTGAACGAGAGCGATTCGTACATGCTGAATTCCGAATGCACGTCCCGGATCACCAGATGCAGTTCGTGGACCTTCACCAGCGCGTCGCGCAGCTCGTCCGTGATCTGCGGCAGAGTGCACGATACGGCATAGACGCCGTAATCGACGCAGTGCTGCATCGCTTCCAGACAGGCCTTGCTGCTGTTGAGCCGGATCGTGTCCGGCGTCAGCTCGACGCAGATATAGCAATTGCAGTAGGACGGCGCGAGCTCTTCCAGATCTTCGAGGGCGATGCCGGTCATCATGACCTTGCCGATCAGATCGTATTTCAGCAGAAGCTCGGCCAGCGTATCGGGATTGCCGAAGTTCTTCATGTTCAGAATATAGCGCAGGTAGTCCTTATCGCGGAAGGCCTTGAAAACCGAATCGAGCAGTTCGGACTCCTCGGTGATGTAGTCCGGTCCGTCCGCAAGATACAGCTTGCCGTTTGTCCCGACGGCGACGTTCAGCTCCAGCGCGTAGGAACCCTTGCTGACGTTCTGCTTGGCCGCCTGCAGCGTGTTTTTGACCGTGTCGAAGCTGTTGACGGAGGCAGCCAGCGTGAAGTTGCTGGGCAGGAGGATCTTCGATTGGAATTCCTCCTGCTTCGCCTGCGTCAGCGGCCGGTCGAAGAAGCGGAAATGCACCGCGTAGTCGATCGTGCCGACGCCGATTACCGCGCAAAGCAGGATGATCCAGATCCGTTTCAGCAGCATGGCGTCACATCCTTTCCGACGGCGCGCGCGATCTGTGCCGTGATCGCCTGCATCTGCGCCATCTTCGCTTCCATGTCGGCGACCAGCGCGAGCTGCGTGCGGCAGCGCACGAGGTTATGCTCCGGATATGCGGTGCGGAAATACGTGTCGCCCTGGAGATAATCTGTCAGGAAGCGCATCCCGCATTCCAGCGTCATCAGCTTCGCGGAGAAGGGGAGATACGCGATCTCCGTTTGTGTCAGACTCTGCCCGGCCGCACAGAGATACCCCTCGCAGAACGCGCGGTACAGCGGAAGGCTGAGCGAAACCTTGCCTGTGTCCGGCTCGTCCTCGGCGGCCGTATTCGCGCCGAAGCGGATGCTGTCGCCGAAATCATACAGCGACAGGCCGGGCATCACCGTGTCCAGATCGACGACGCACAGGCTTTCTTTGGTTTCGGCGTCAAACAGGATATTGTTGAGCTTCGTATCGTTATGCGTCACGCGCAGCGGCAGCTTGCCCGCGCGCAGCAGATCGACCAGCACATGCGTGTCGCTTTCGCGCGCAAGAACGAAACCGATCTCCGGCTGCGCATCGGCTGCGCGTCCGGCGCTGTCCGCCTGCACGGCCGCGCGGAAATCCGCAAAACGCGACGCGGTATCGTGAAAACGCGGGATCGTCTCGTGCAGCGTCCGGCTCGGATACGCCGCGAGCATCTGCTGGAATTCGCCGAAGGCGGCGCCGGCTTTGCGGAAGTCATCCGGATTGCCGATGCTCTGCAGCGTACAGGTGCCTTCAATATAATTGTATACGCGCCAGCAGTCGTTTTCCGCCGTGCGGTGATACAGTTCGCCGTTCCGGGTACGGAACACGGTCAGCGTCCCGCGCGCGGGATCGCCGCCCGTCTCGCGCAGGATCTTCGACAGATACTGCGTCACAGACTCCACGTTTTCCATCAGCAGATCGGGGCGGGTAAAAACATGCGTGTTGATCCGCTGGAGGATATACCGCTTCTCGCCGTCCTGCGTGTCGAAGGTGACGCAAAGCGTGTCGTTGATGTGTCCGCATCCGGTCGGCTCGAACGCGCGAAACGTTCCCGGCAGATCGAAATTCGACAGTATTTCCCGGATGGCGAATTCGGTAAAGGACATAGGTACACTCCCCGTATCAGAATTATACAGCTTCATTATAACGCTTTGCACGGTTTCTGTCAATCCATTCCCGTGCAATCCGCGTACCGCCCACAGAAAAAGTCTAAAAAAGCCGACGGATAGCCGCATGACCGCTGCGGGAACCCGGCTGTCGGAGCGTTCTGCCTGGCTGCGCCGACAACATCTTGTGGTGTGCGCGGAATGAAAACAGATTCTCAAAAAAAACTTTGCGTTTCAACCCAAAAAGTCCGGAAAAAGGGTTGATTTCTTGCAGCGGTATGTGTTAGAATAGGGGAGCAAAGGGGCAAAGTGTTTCAAATAGGGGGACATGCCCAGACTTTTACGAAAGGCAGGCGATCGCGGTGCATCGGATGATGGGTGCGTACACCCATAACCTCGACCAGAAGAACCGACTGGCGATCCCTGCGAAGATCCGTGCGGAGTTGGGCGACAGCTTCGTGCTGACCGTCTCTCCGAGCGGCGAGCAGTGCCTGCTGGCGTATACGTTCGACGGCTGGGACAGCGTTATGGCGCGCATCAACGACCAGCCCTCCTCCGAGGACCTGATGCTGACGCAGCGTTTCATCTATATGCATTCCGACAAGATCGATCTGGACAGCCAGGGACGCATGACCATCCCCGCGGCGTTTATGCAGGAAGCCGGCTTTCGGAAGGAAGTGCATATCCTCGGCGTCGGCGAGCGCGTGGAATTCTGGGACCCGGAGATATTCCGTCGGATGCAGGAGCGCAACCGGGAGATCATGCAGAGCAAGAAGATTTTCTTCTCGCTTTAATACACGTTAATTCGGGAGAAGCGCTATGGCTTTTTCACATGTGCCGGTGCTGCTGCGCGAGACCGTGGAAGCGCTGCGCATAGACCCGCAGGGGACATACGTCGACTGCACGGCAGGCGGCGGCGGTCATTCGGCGGCGATCCTTGAGCGGCTCGATACGGGGACGCTGGTGGATATCGACCGCGATCCGCAGGCGATCGAAACGCTCCGGACGCGGTTCGCCGACTGCGCCAATGTGCGGATCCTGCACGGAAATTTCTTTGATCTGGAATCCCTCCTGCCGCAGGCAGGGATCGACGGCGCGGACGGGATACTGGCGGATCTCGGCGTCAGCTCGCACCAGCTGGACACGGCCGAGCGCGGCTTTTCGTTCCACCTGGAAGCGCCGCTGGACATGCGCATGAGTATGCAGGGCGTCAGCGCGGCCGACGTCGTCAACACGTATCCGAAGGCGCAGCTGCAAAAGATCCTGTTCACCTACGGCGAGGAAAAATTCGCACCGGCGATCGCGTCGGCCATCGTGCGCGCAAGGGACCGCGCACCGATCGAAACGACGACGCAGCTCGCGGAACTGGTCCGATCCGCCGTTCCGGCCGCCGCACGCAGAGACGGCCATCCGGCGCGGCGCACGTTTCAGGCCATACGGATCGAGGTCAACGGCGAACTGGAAAAATTGGACGAGGCGGTACAGGGGATGTTCCGGTGTCTTCGTCCGGGCGGCAGGCTGTGTATCATCACCTTCCATTCGCTGGAGGACCGGATCGTCAAAAAGCGTTTTGCGGCGCTGTGCACGGGCTGTACGTGCCCGCCGGATTTCCCGGTGTGCGTGTGCGGCAAGACGGCTGCCGGACGTCTGCCGATGAAAGCCGTGACGGCTTCGCAGACGGAGCTTGACGAAAACAACCGCAGCCGCAGCGCAAAGCTGCGCGTGATCGAAAAAGTATAAGAGGATAAAAACAGAGGAGAAAAAAGGGGAGCTTAAAATGGCAGTGCAGAGAGGAACGGCGGCCGTGCGTATGGCCGCGCCGCAGATTAACGTACCGGTCCGCCCGCGGCAGCCCGAAAAACCGCGCCTGGTCCCGCAGCAGAGAAGACCGCAATCCTCGCGCAGCGCGCAGAATGCGGCCGCGTCCGCCCTGCGCGTCGCCCGGATCGCGCTGATCTGTCTGGCGGCGTTCGTTATGCTGTCCCTGCTGATCTTTCAGCGCGCGAAGATCGCTTCGCTGAACGTGGAGCGCGTGCGTATGGAGGAGCAGCTGGTGGAGGCGAAGAGCGAAACGGTGCGTCTGGACGCGCTGTTCAAAAGCAAGGTCTCCGTCGAGAGCGTCGAGGAATACGCAAAGAACCATCTGGGCATGGTCAAGCGTTCCAATTATCAAGTGCATTTCTTTGATAACGACAACAACGACGAGATCATTTTGGCCGACAGGATCGGCAAATAAAATCAACCGACCGCATTCATCAAGCGGGTGCGCCGGTCATAGAATTGACAAGAAGGCAGAAGCCTCAAGGAGGGATACCCCTAACCCCCCGGGGGCTTCTTTTATCGAAAAAAGGAGTACGGCATGGCTTCATTGAAAACATCGCGGCAAAAGCTCCTGCAGCGCGCAAAATTCGTCCGGACGCTGATCTGCGGATTCGGCGTTGCGGCGTGCGTGGCCGCGCTTGTCAACGTGCAGCTGGTCAAGGGCTCGGAATACCGCGAAAAGGCCGCGCAGAATCAGCTGCGCGATTCCGTCGTCGCGGCGCGGCGCGGCATGATCTATGACGCCAACGGCGAGTCGCTGACCGAGAGCAGCAACGTCCAGAAGGTCTATGTGGACGGCAGAGCGTTCCGGGGCTATGAGGAAGCGCGAGAGCCGGTCGTCAGCGCACTGGCCAAGATCTTTGATCTGGACGAAAAGGAACTCATGGAAAAGTGCAGCGACACGGACAGCGGGTATATCCTCATCAAGCGTCGTGTGGAAAACGCGAAGATCCAGGAATTGCTGAAGTTTACGGGCACATACTATGAGCGTGCGGACGCCAGCGGCAATCTGCACAGGATCTATTACAGCGACTTCATCGGCACCGAGCCGGACGTGAAACGGTATTACTCCAAACCGTATCTTGCGTCGGGCGTGCTGGGCTTTACGGGCGACGACGGAGACGGCATCGAAGGGCTGGAGGCCAAATACGATTCCGTGCTGGCGGGCGTGCCGGGCAGGATCATCACCGCCAAAACCGGCACCTACGCGGCGAATATGCCGATCGAATACAAGAACGTCTACGATCCGCAGCAGGGCAACAGCATCGTGCTGACGATCGACGAATACATCCAGAGCTATCTTGAAAACGCGCTGCAGGACGCCTATGTGGACACCGAATGCGACAGTGTTCTGGCCATCGTGATGGATGTCAACACCGGCGCGGTGCTGGGTATGGGCAGCCGCGGCGCGGGCTATTACGATCTGTCCGATCCGTATAAGATCGCGGACGAACGCGTCGCGCAGGAGCTGGAAACGATCGAGGACGAAGAGGAATACAGACAGGCGCGCGCAGCGGCGCGCAACCGTCAATGGCGCAACATATGCATCACCGACGCATACGAGCCCGGTTCGGTGTTCAAGGTCTTTACGGCTTCGGCGCTTTTAGAGGAAGGGCTCGTCTCGATGGACGAGACATACACCTGCTACGGCAGCGTGCAGATCGCTGGTTCCCTATATAACTGTCACCGCCATTCCGGCCACGGCACGCAGGACATCACGCACGCGCTGATGAATTCCTGCAACCCGTTTTTCATCACGCGCGGTCTGCGGCTGGGTATCGACGGATTCAACAAATATGTAGAGGCCTTCGGCTTCTTGGAGCGCACGGGCATCGACCTGCCGGGCGAAGCCAACTCGATCTATTTCAGCATCGACGACATGATCCAGGCCAACGTCGCCAGCGCAGCGTTCGGCCAGTCGTTCCAGGTCACGCCGATCCAGATGGTTACGGCCATCTCCTGCGTGGCGAACGGCGGCAAGCTGATGCAGCCGTACGTAGTCGCACGGCAGCTCGACGTGGACGGCAACGTGATCGCGGAAACGAAGCCTGTCGTCAAGCGGCAGGTCATTTCAGCTGAAACGAGCGAAAAGATGCGCGGCATGATGGAAGCGGTCGTGCGCGAGGGCACGGGCAAAAACGCCTACGTCAGCGGCTACCGCATCGCGGGCAAGACCGGCACGTCCGAGCATTTGGGCACGTCCAAATACTGGGCGTCCTTTGCCTGCTTCGCGCCGGCAAACGATCCGCAGATCGCCATGATCCTGGTGATCGACAACCCGCAGGGCGCGCACGGCGGCGGCGCCGTAGCCGCGCCGGTCGCGGCGGGGATACTGGAAAACGTGCTGCAATACCTGAACGTCGAGCCGCAATACACCGAGGATGAGCTCGAACAGATGGAGGTCGTTGCCAAGGACGTCATCGGTCTGCCGGTCGGCGACGCGATGCAGAAGCTGCGCGAAGACGGCTTCACCGTCAAGGTCAAGGGCGACGGCGAAACGGTTATTTCCCAGCTTCCGTTCGGCGGACAGAGCGTGCCGAAGAAGGGCGCCATCATCCTCTACACCTCCGAGGAATCCAAGTCGGAGATGCTGGAGATGCCGGATCTGACCGGGCTGTCGATCAACGACGCGACGAACCGTGCGCTGGCGGAAGGGATCAACATCCGGATCGCGGGCAACTCGCTGCTCGGCAGCGAACTGCAGGCGTATTCCCAGAGCGTCGAACCGGGCGAAATGATCCCGTTCGGCACGACGGTCACGGTACATTTCAAATCCAACTTCGACGTTTCAGACGCCGACGAATAACGAATACTGCAAAAAGGAGGCGGACAGGATGTTGTTTCGCACGCTGATCGAACGGGTGACGGTCGTTGCGTCCAACGTACCGCCGCAGGCGGAGATCTCCACCATTACCGACGACAACCGGAGGATCACGCCGGGATGTCTGTTTGTCTGCATCGCCGGCAGCCGGTTCGACGGACACGACGCCGCGCAGGACGCGCTGCGTTCGGGCGCGGCCGCGGTGGTCACGCAGCGTCCGCTCGGTCTTTCCGCGGAGCTTCAGGTCCCGGACACGCGCGCCGCGTATGCGCTGCTGTGCGCAGCCTTCTACGGAAATCCCGCCGATTCTCTGTGCATGATCGGCGTGACGGGGACCAACGGCAAGACCACGAGCTGTTTCCTGATGGCGGATCTTTTGGAGCGTCAGGGCGTGCGTTGCGGCCTGCTCGGCACGGTCAAGAACTGCATCGCGGGCGAGGAATTCCCGGCGACGCTGACGACGCCCGATCCCTTTGAGCTGCACGCTCTGCTGCGCCGCATGGTCGACGCCGGCTGCACACACTGCGTCATGGAGGCGTCTTCGCAGGCGCTCGCCCAGCGTCGGCTGGAGGGCGTCCGGTTCAAGGCGGCCGTGTTCACGAATCTGACGCAGGATCATCTGGACTATCACGGCAGCTTTGAAAACTATCTGGAGGCCAAACGGATGCTGTTCCTGCAGACCGATCTTGCCGTCGTCAACGCGGACGACGACGCGGCCGAGCGGATCGTGCGCGGCGCTGACTGTCCTGTCGTGACGTTTTCGACGCGAAAGGATACGGCGGACTATACCGCCAAAAACGCGCAGATGCATCCCGGCGGCGTGGAATACGAGCTGGTCGGCAAAACGCGCATTGGACGCGTGCGGTTCCGTGTTCCGGGCGGCTTCTCGGTCTACAACTCCATGGGCGCGATCGTGTGCCTGACGGAGCTGGGCTTCCCGTTCGCGCAGCTTCTGACCGATACGGCGGCGTTCGGCAACGTGCCCGGACGTATGGAGATCGTGCCGACCGACACGCCGTATACCGTGGTGATCGACTACGCGCATACGCCCGATGCGCTGGAAAACGTGCTGAAGAGCCTGCGTGAGATCACAAAGGGCAAGATCTTTGCCGTTTTCGGCTGCGGCGGCGACCGCGACAGGACGAAACGCCCGATCATGGGCAGCATCGCCGCGGCCAACGCGGACGTTGTCATCGTGACGTCCGACAACCCGCGCACCGAGGACCCGGAAGCGATCCTCGACGACGTGATGGCGGGCATCCAGAAACCGAAATGTACGGTTTACCGCATCTGCGACCGCCGGGAAGCGATCGCCAAAGCGATGAAGAAGGCGAAGGAAGGGGACGTGATCCTTCTCGCCGGCAAGGGACAGGAGACATATCAGATCATCGGGCATGAAAAGTTCCATCTGGACGAACGCGAAGTCGTGGCCGATATTCTGCGGAAATAACGGGGGACACGGTTTGAAACAGCTTTCCATACAAGAGATCGTCCGCGCCACAGGCGGGACGGCGAGTCTGGACGGTACGGTCCGGGACGTGTGTATCGACAACCGCGCGGTGACGGACGGCTGCCTGTTCGTCTGTATTGCGGGCGAGCGGTTCGACGGCCATGATTTTGCCGCCGACGCGCTGCGCAGAGGCGCCGCCGCGGTGCTGTGTGCGCATTCTGTCGGGACGGACCGGCAGATCCTTGTGCCCGATACGCGCCGCGCGCTGCTGGATCTGGCGCGCTACTACCGCGGCCTGTTTTCGATCCCTGTTGCGGCGGTGACCGGAAGCGTCGGCAAGACGACCGTCAAGGAGATGACGGCCGCCGCGTTTTCCGCGAAGTACCGCACGCTCAAGACAGAGGGCAATCTCAACAACGAGATCGGTCTGCCGCGCACGCTGTTCCGTCTGGAAGAGGACACCGAAGCGGCGGTGATCGAAATGGGCATGAACCACTTCGGCGAGATCTCGCGCCTGTCGAAAACGGCGCTGCCGACGATGGGCGTCATCGGCAATATCGGTGTGTCGCACATTGAGAATCTCGGCTCGCAGGCGAACATCCTGCGCGCGAAACTGGAAATACTGGACGGGATGGCCGAGGACGCGCCGCTGATCCTCAACGGGGACGACCCGCTGCTGTACGGCGCGAAGATCACGGACAGACCGGTGTACTATT
This sequence comes from Clostridia bacterium, assembly GCA_017449935.1. Classification (GTDB taxonomy): domain Bacteria; phylum Bacillota; class Clostridia; order Oscillospirales; family Acutalibacteraceae; genus UBA1425. Next base: position 17,662 of record JAFSYP010000118.1, on the reverse strand, counting down.
ACGGCGTCGACAACAAATTCTGCCGATTCAAGGCGTACGATATCGAAAACCGGCCGGCCGGCGTTTCGTTCACGCTGGACTTCGGCTGCGGCGAACAGCGCGTCGATCTGCCCGCGATGGGCAAGCACAACATATACAACGCGCTGGCCGCGTTCACCGCCGCCTTTCTAATCTCTGTCGAGCCGCAGGCCGCGGCGGACGCGCTGGCAAAATACACGCCCGCGGGGATGCGGCAGCGGATGCGCCGGGCAGGGGACGTCACGTTCATCGAGGACTGCTACAACGCCAGCCCCGACTCCGTGCGCGCGGCGTTCGCCACGCTGCGGGACGTTCGGGCAAAACGGCGGATCGCCGTGCTGGGCGATATGCTGGAGTTGGGAAGCGTCTCGGACGCGGCGCACCGCGAGAGCGGCAGGCTTGCCGCGCAGAACGCGGACGTTCTGCTGACCTTCGGCGCGCAGTCGGAGAAAACGGCGCAGACCGCCGTCGAAAACGGGATGCGGGACGTGCGGCATTTTGACGACAAGCGCGCGCTGGCCGAAGAGCTGCTGCGTCGGCTGCAGGCGGACGACGCCGTGCTGGTCAAGGGCAGCCGCGGCATGAAACTGGAAGAAGTATTACAGACTGTATATGAGGAGTTGGGCGTATGAATACGATCGTTGCGATCATCCTGGCGGCCGTGCTTTCCTTCGGCGTGACCGCGGCTTTGGGCTTTGCTGTGATCCCGTGGCTGCATAAGCTGAAGTTCGGGCAGACGATCCTCGACATCGGCCCCGCATGGCACAAAAACAAGCAGGGCACGCCGACGATGGGCGGCGTCCTGTTTATTGCCGGCACGCTCGCGTCGATCCTCGTCGTGTTCCTGACAGACAAGCTGCTCGGCGGCGATCTTCTGGCGGGCGACTCTCTCGTGCCGCTGGAGATCAAAGCGAAGATATTGGCCGGCGTGCTGATGGCGCTGGGTTTCGGGCTGATCGGCTTTGCGGACGACTATATCAAGGTCGTCAAAAAGCGCAATCTCGGTCTGACGATCGTGCAGAAGACGGCGGCGCAGGTTCTCGTGATGGCCGCGTATCTGTGCAGCCTGTATATGAGCATGGGACGCAAGCCGTATATGTTCATTCCCTTTGTCGGCAACGTGGAGATCGGCTTTTTCTTCTGGATATTCGGCGTTTGCGTGATCTATGCCGCGATCAACGCCGTCAATTTCACCGACGGGATTGACGGGCTGTGCGGCAGCGTGACGCTGACGGCGGCCGCGGCGTTTCTGACGATCGCCGCGATGCGCAATCTGTTCGGCGTGAGCGCCGTCGCGGCTGCGCTTGCGGGCGGCTGTGCGGGCTTTCTTGTCTGGAACCATCACCCAGCCAAGGTGTTTATGGGCGATACCGGTTCGATGTTCCTGGGCGGGATGGTCGTCGCGCTCGCGTACGCGGTGGGCTGTCCGCTGATTCTTCTGCCGGTCGGCATCATCTACGTGATCGAGGGCATGTCCGACGTTTTGCAGATCGGCTATTTCAAGCTCACGCACGGCAAGCGCATTTTCAAGATGGCGCCGATCCACCATCATTTCGAGATGTCCGGCTGGAGCGAAAAGAAGATCGTGACGGTGTTCACCGCCGTCAACCTTGCCGGCTGCATCGGCGGCGTGATCCTGATGCGTTTCAACTGATCGAACATGGAGGGGGCCTTATGAACGAAAGGCTGAAAAAGTGGATACAGACCGGTTCTTTCGACACGGTATTTTTGCTGATCGTCTGCGTTTTGCTGACGGTCGGCATCGTCATGATGTTCTCGGCGAGCTACGTTTCTTCCAGCTACGACAGAAAGACAGGATACAACCCCTATTACTACTTCACGCGGCAGATCACATTTGCGGCGATGGGGATCGCGGCGATGTTCATCGTGTCGCGCATCCGCCTTGCGCTGCTGAAGAAATGGGCGCCGCTGATCCTGATCGGCTGTGTAGCGCTGCTGGTGCTCGTGCTGATCGCCCCGCTGAAGATCAGCGACAAGGAGGATTTCCGGCGCTGGCTGGGGATCCCGGGCGTATTTCAGTTCCAGCCGTCGGAGGTGGCGAAGCTGGGCCTGATCATTTTCTGCGCGCGCACGCTCAGCATGAAGGCGAGGCAGCAGAACGCCCTCGGGCAGAACGGCGATCCCGCCATCCGCACTTGCCTGTTGATCACGCTGTTCTTTTGTTTCCTCGTCATTCTCGAACGGCATTTGTCCGGCACGATCCTGATGCTCGGCATCGGCGCGGTCATGCTGGCGCTGGGCGGCGTCAAGAAAAAGTGGATCACGCTGACCATTGGCGCGGCTGTGTTTGGCATCTTGATTTTCCTTGCATTTCATGATAAAATAATAGAAATACTCCCGATCAAGGAGTATCAGAAAACGCGTATCGTCGCATGGCTGGATAAGGATTACGATCCCACGGGCGACCGCTGGCAGACGAATCAGTCGCTGTACGCTATCGGCTCGGGCGGATTGTTCGGACTGGGCCTGGGCAAATCCAAGCAGAAATTCCTCTATATGCCCGAGCCGCAGAACGATTTTGTCTTCGCTATCGTATGCGAGGAACTGGGTTTTGTGGGCGCGGTCTTGATCCTTGTACTGTTCGCCGTCCTGATCTGGCGCGGCTTCGACATCGCCATGCGCAGCAAGGACCGCTTTTCCGCGCTGACCGTCATGGGCATCATGTCCCATATCGGTCTGCAGGTGATATTGAATGTTCTCGTTGTGACCGACACGATCCCGAACACGGGCATCGGCCTTCCGTTCTTCAGCTACGGCGGCTCGTCGCTGTTCATGCTGCTGGCGGAGGTCGGCATTGTGCTGTCGGCGTCGCGCGCGTCGCAGGTCCGAAAACGATAGAAAACGACAGAATAGAAAACGACCGAAAAAAGAGGGAAACAGAAAATGCTTCGTGGAAAACGCATCCTGTTTGCGGCCGGAGGGACCGGCGGGCATATCAACCCTGCGCTTGCCGTGGCGGGCTATATCCGCAAACAGCAGCCGGACGTGCAGATCCTGTTCGTCGGCACGGCGGAAAAAATGGAGTCAAAGCTCGTGCCTGCCGCCGGATTCGATTTCAAGACCATCGACATCAGCGGCTTTCAGCGGAGCCTGAGCTGGAACAACGTCAAGCACAATCTCGGCACGCTGTCCAAGCTCCTGCGTGCTTCGTCGCAGGCGAAGAAGATCCTGCGCGAATTCCGGCCCGACGTCGTCGTCGGCTTCGGCGGTTACGTCAGCGGTCCGGTGCTGCGCATGGCGGCAAAGCTCGGCATCCCCACGGCGATCCATGAGCAGAACGCCTATCCCGGCGTGACGAACAAGGCGCTCGCCAAGCGCGTCGACCGCGTGATGCTGACCGTGCAGGCGGCGGAAAAATATCTCAAGCCGAAGCATCCCTGCGTGCTCACGGGGCTTCCCGTGCGCGGGGAGATCGTGGAGGCAGACCGCGACTTTGCCCGCGCCGAACTGGGGCTGGATGCGCGTCCGATGGTGCTGTCGATGGGCGGCAGTCTCGGTGCGCGCGCCGTCAACGAAGCGGTGGTCGAGCTGATTGCCGCCAAGGCCGCGGACGCGGACTGCTACTTCAATCATGCCTACGGACAGTACGGCAAATGGGTCCCGGACAAGCTGCGCGAGAAGGGCGTGGACCCGGACGCGCTGGAAAACGTGACGGTACGCGAGTATATCACCGACATGGACCGCTGCCTTGCGGCGGCGGACCTGGTGATCTGTCGGGCGGGCGCGTCGAGCCTGTCCGAATTTGAAGCGGTCGGCAGGGCGTCGATTTTGATCCCGTCGCCGAACGTCGCGGAGAACCATCAATTCCACAACGCGATGGCGCTGGTGCGCAACGACGCGGCTGTGATCATCGAAGAAAAAGACCTGACTGGCGAGCGGCTGACGGAAGAAGTGAACGCGCTGCTGCGCGATCCCGAACGTCTGCGCACGCTCGGCGAGAACGCAAAGAAAATGGCGATCCCGGACACCGTGGAGCGTATCGCGGACATCATCTCGGAGTTGGCCGGCGCGTAAGATGCCGGCGCAGCTGCCTGCCGTCTGCGATCCGGACCGCACCTGTCCGCACCCGGATGCATAGGATAAGACCGAAGGACTATTCGGCTTGCCGGTGCGAAAGGGTGTTGACGCGGTGGAGAGATTATTGATCGAAGGCGGCAGACGGCTGGAAGGGGAGATCCGTGTCCAAGGCGCCAAAAACAGCGCGCTGCCCTGTCTTGCGGCTGCTGTGGTGACCGGGCAGACGTCCGTGCTGACGCGCTGCCCCTGTCTTCGGGATACGGAAGCCGCGATGCAGATCCTGCGGCATATCGGCTGTGAGACCGTGCGCGCGGGCGAACGTGTGATCGTGCGTTCCGCGTCGCCGACGCGCTGGGACGTGCCGCAGTCTTTGATGCGGCGTATGCGGTCGTCGATCATCTTTCTCGGCGCGCTGCTTTCCCGGTTCGGCCGCGCGGAGCTTTCCGCGCCCGGCGGTTGCGAGATCGGTCTGCGGCCGATCGATTTGCATCTGTCGGCGCTGTCGGCGCTGGGCGTGCAAATCGAGACGGACTGCGGAAAACTGATCTGCCGTGCGCCGAACGGTTTGCACGGCGCGTCGATCACCCTGTCGTTTCCTTCGGTCGGCGCGACGGAGAACATCCTGCTTTGCGCGGTCGGCGCGGACGGAAAAACGGTGATCCGCAACGCCGCACGGGAGCCGGAGATACTGGATCTGGCCGCGTTTCTGAACGGCTGCGGCGCCGCGATCGAGGGCGCGGGCAGCGATACGATCACGGTCACGCCGACGGACGGCTTTCGTTCGTACGAGCACGCGGTCATGCCCGACCGCATCGCGGCGGCGACGTTTATGGCGGCTGCGGCGGTCACCGGCGGCAGCGTGCGGCTTCTGGACACGGCGCCGGAATACCTGACGCCCGTGCTGCCGTTTTTCGAGCAGACAGGCTGCGCGGTGCAGATCAGCGGCGCAGACGTCCTGCTGCGCGCGCCGCAGCGCCTGCAAAGCGCGCGGACGGTGCGCACAATGCCGTATCCGGGATTTCCGACCGATTTCCAGGCGTCCGCCATGGCGATGGCCGCCGCGGCGCAGGGAACGAGTATTTTCGTCGAAACGATTTTTGAAAACCGTTTCAAGCACGTGCCGGAGCTTCGTCGCATGGGCGCGAAGATCACGGTGCAGAACAATGTGGCGGTGGTCGAGGGCGTGCCGCGGCTGTGCGGCGCGTCGGTGCAGGCGACAGACCTGCGCGGCGGTTCGGCGCTGGTCACGGCGGCGCTTGCGGCGCAGGGCGAGACGAGCGTTTGCTGCATCGGACACATCGACCGCGGTATGGAACAGTTTGAACATAACCTTGCAAAACTCGGTGCAAGGATCAAGAGAATAGATACGGATGCAGAATAGGGGAACGGAACATGAAAGAGCAAAGACGAGCGCCGCAAAAGCGGAAGATCCCGCTTAAACAGCGTATCGCGATCGCGATCGTACAGACGGTCGAGGAACGCGAAAACAGCAAGCGGCAGAAGGCGCAGCCGAAAACGCAGCCGCAGTCCGGACGCCGGCCGGCGCCGACCGGCAGAACGCAGCAGCGCGCGCCGCAGCAAAGGCCGCAGACGCGTCCGCAGAACGCGCCGCAGACGGGCGGCAGCCGCCGCGCGCCGTTGACGCCGGAGCAGAGACGCCGCCGCGCCCAGCAGGTGCGCCGTGTCCGCCGCCGCAGGCAGGCGATCCGTATCGCCGCCGCCGTTATCCTGTCCCTGTTCGTCTTTCTGATCCTGTCCCGCACCGTCCTGTTTAAGATCCGGGACATCGAGGTGACCAACCCCGCAGACGCCAATTATACGAAGGATCAGATCGTCACAGCCAGCGGCGTGACGTTCGGCGCGCAGAATCTGTTCACCTGCGACCTGAAGAAAACGGCGAAGAATATCGAGCAGTATCTGCCGTATATCGGCAAGGCGCAGGTCCAGCGGGACTTCCCGAAAACGCTTCGGGTGACGGTCACGCCGACGAAGGCTTCCGCCGCCATTGCGCTCGGGACAAGCTATCTGCTTATTGACGCCGACGGCAAAATGCTTGAAAATACGAGCACCGCGCCGGATTCCGTTCCGGTGCTGCGGTGTAAAACAGAGTTCGAGCCCACGCTCGGCCAGTATATCGGCGTGCCGGCAAGCGGCAAAAAAGCCGACGAAAAAATGAAGGCAGCCGCGTCGATGATCGAGCTGTACAAAAAGATCTACGCGGCGCTGGAGGAGGCGCAGATCGACGACATCACGTTCATCGACATCCGCGATGTGCGCGCCATCACGCTGATGTATCAGAACCGTCTGACGCTGCATTTGGGCGATGAAGAGAAGCTCGAGCAGAAGCTCAAGTCCGCGGCCAAGACGATCGCCGTGGAAAGCGACGCGTCCAAGGCGCGTACCGGCGCGATCGACCTGACGACCATACCGTGGATCTATTCGCACGACACCTATACGCGTGAAGACGGAGAGACCGTGACCGGCGTTTCCGAACCAGAGAGCACGACGGAAGAAGAATCCTGACCTGTTCCCGATCTGTTACAAAAATTTCAAAAAATATCTCTTGTAATTTATAGAAAAGTGTGTTATGCTTTTATTGTGTTTATATAAAGGATATGGTGTGCACACTATAATTTAGGGAGGATATGACATGGCATTCGAGATGGAAAATGAATTCGAGAGCGCAGTTCAGATAAAAGTGATCGGCGTCGGCGGCGGCGGCGGAAATGCAGTCAACCGCATGGTGGATTCCGGTGTTATGGGTGCGGAGTTCATCGCGATCAATACGGACAAGCAGATCCTGACGCATTCGCGCGCCACGCATAAGATCCAGATCGGCGAAAAGGCGACGCGCGGCCAGGGCGCCGGCGGCAAACCCGAGGTGGGCGCTAAGGCGGCCGAGGAGAGCAAAGAGCTGATCGCCGACGTGCTCAAGGGCACCGACATGGTGTTCATCACCGCCGGCATGGGCGGCGGTACAGGCACGGGCGCTGCGCCGATCATCGCCCAGACCGCAAAGGAAATGGGCATCCTGACCATTGGTGTGGTCACCAAACCCTTCAAGTTTGAAGGAAAAATGCGCATGAACCAGGCGCAGGCGGGCATCACGAAGCTGGCCGAGCATGTGGACAGCCTGATCGTGATCCCGAACGATCGCCTTCGCTATATCACCGAGCAGCGCATGAGCCTGGCGCAGGCGTTCGCCATGGCGGACGAAGTGCTGCTGCACGGCGTCAAGAGCATCTCCGAGCTAATCAAGGTTCCGGGCTTTATCAACCTCGACTTTGCCGACGTGACGAGCGTCATGAAGGACGCCGGCTTCGCGCACATGGGCGTGGGCAGCGCTTCCGGCAAGGACAAGGCGGAGCAGGCGGCCATCGCCGCGGCGTCCAGCCCGCTGCTGGAGACCTCCATTGCCGGCGCAAAGGGCGTCATCATTTCCATCACCTCGTCCGAGGATATCGACCTCGAGGACGTGGAGGACGCCGCCAGCACGATCACCGCGCAGGCGCATCCGGACGCCAACATCATTTGGGGCGTCGCGTTCGATCCGAACCTCGACGATCAGATGGTCATTACGGTTGTGGCGACCGGTTTCGCTTCCGACAGAGCCGGCGCGTCCGCAGCGGTCGAGAGCTTCATGAACCAGATCCAGCAGGCCTCCAAGGAGACCGCGCCTGCCGCGCCCGTCGTTCCTGCGGCGCCTGCCTCTGCGGCAAAGCCTGCCGCACCCGTTTCCGAATCGATCTTTTCCTCGAGCGTGTATGAGGTAAATCCGCCCGTGCGCAAGAAGGAAGAGCCGGTCGAACCGCCCGTGATCTCCTCTCCCGCGCCGAAGAAGCCTGCGGCGCCGGCGAGCGTTCCGCAGAGCGGCGATATCGACGATGATGATTTCTACGTCTACCTCAAGGACATCATCAAGAATAAGAATAATTCCTGATTGAAAGATAACATCGCCCCCTATGGATCGCCATAGGGGGTTTTGTATTAGGAAGAGGAACACATATGCAGAAAAAGTCTGTTTTATCTGTCGTCGGCGCCGGCGTTCTCTGGGGGATCATCAGTCTGTTCATCCGGCCGCTGTCCGATGCGGGACTGACCTCCGTCCGGATCACCGCCGTGCGCATGATCGTCGGCTCCGTCGTTCTCGTTGTCTTTACGGCGGCGCGCCGCCGCGACAAGCTGCGCATCCGGCTGCGCGATCTGTGGATGTTTGTCGGGACAGGCGTCGTTTCCACGGCGGTTTTTAATTTCTGCTATTTTTATACCATTATCCACAGCGAAGCGTCGGTCGCGGTCGTGCTTCTGTACACGTCGCCGGTGTTTATACTGCTGCTGTCGGCGCTGCTGTTCCGTGAGCGGATCACGCGCGTTAAGGTCGCGTCGCTCGTGCTGACCTTTGCGGGGTGCGTGTGCGTCGCGGGACTGACGGGCGGCGTGCGACTGACCGCCCCCGTGCTGCTGACGGGACTCGGCTCCGGCCTGTTCTACGGGCTGTACACGATCTTCGGCCGCTGTGCGCTGCAAAAGTACGATCCCCTGACCGTGACGGCGTATACGTTCGTGCTGGGGCTTGTCGGCACGCTGCCGTTCTGCCGCCCCGTATCGCTCGTGCGGACGGTCTGCACGGACGCGCGTCTTGCGCTGCTGAGCCTGGGGATCGGCCTGTGCAGCACGGTGCTGCCGTACTTTCTCTATACGTGGGGACTGGAACATATGGAGTCCGGCAAGGCGGCGATCCTTGTCGCCGTGGAGCCGCTGGTCGGCGCGGTCGTCGGAATGACGGTCTTTCGGGAGAGCCGCAGCGCGGTCAAGCTGGTCGGGATCGTTCTGATTCTCGCAGCGATACTGCTTTTGAACCTGCCGGACAAGCAAAAAGCAAATAAAGAAGAAGACGGCTGATCCGAATGCAGCCGTCTTCTTTTTCAGTACCAATTCCATTCGACAAACGCAGCGTCCAATGTGATGCGGCACAATCCGTATATTTTGTACTTTTTGAATTCTCTGTTTACGTTTGAATATTCCAGAATTCTGTCATTTGATCGCCCAGCGCATTTTGGTGGATTTTGCGCGCGGGTTGCGGAAGCATTCCTCCGCCGACGGACGGATCACGTCGCGTGCGGCTTCGCGGTACAGCCCGTCGCGCACGCCCTGCTTGAACGCGTGCTTGACGAGGCGGTCTTCGCCGGAATGGAACGTCAGGATCGCGGCGCGTCCGCCGTCCTTGAGCACATGCGGCAGCTTTTCCAGAAACGCGTCCAAGACCTCGAACTCGCTGTTGACGTCGATGCGCAGCGCCTGAAACGTGCGCTGGCAGGATTTCTTGACAGCTTCCTTCCGCTCTTTATTCGGCAGGAACGACAGCGCTTCGGCGACGGCGGCGTAGAGCTGCCGCGTGGTGTCGATCGGTTCGCCGCGCTTATACGTGCGCAGCACCGCGCGCGTGATCTCGGCGGCATACGGTTCGTCGGCGTTTTCCGTCAGCAGGCCGACCAACTCGTCGTACCGAAGCTCCCGCAGACGCTGCGACGCCGGGACGCCGCTCGTGGGGTCCAGCCGCAGGTCCAAAGGCCCGTCCTGCTTGAACGTAAAGCCGCGCTGCGGATTGTCGATCTGCATGGAGGATACGCCGAGGTCGGCGAGTACGAAGTCGTACCGCATGCCGGGCGCGACGGCGTCCAGTTCGGCGAAATTCATGCGCCGCACGGTCAGGATGTCCTCGCCGAAGCCGAGCGCGCGAAGACGCTCCGTCGTTTTTTCGGATTCGATGGGATCGACGTCCGTCGCGTACAGATGTCCGCTGCCCTGCAAGGCTTCCAGCATCCTGCGCGCGTGCCCGCCGTAGCCGAGCGTCGCGTCCAGTCCGATCTGTCCGGGCTTTATGCACAGAAAATCGAGGATCTCCTGCACCAGGATCGGGACGTGCGTGCCGGCGGGCGTCTTGCCGCTGTCGAGGATCTTCTGCACGTCTTGCCCGTATTTTTCGGGGTTCAGCTCTTTATACTTTTCTTCAAACCGGCGCGGATGCGTGCCGCTGTACCGCACACGGCGCTTGTGTACCTGTTCTTCCATATCAGTCGGGGAGGATCTCGATGGATCGTGTCTCGATGCTTCGCGGGTCGTCTTCGTGCAGAATGATGCTCCGGCAGCCGCGTTCTTTGCCGTAGGTGAACTGTCCGGCGCAGAGCGTCTGCACGAGCAGGACACCGTCCTTTTTCACAATGAAGTCGTTGACGTGATCGTGCCCGAAAAAGGCCGCGACGATATCGCCTGTGCGCACCCAGCTGTCAAACTGCTCACGGTGGTCGCCGGCAGGCGGACAGGGCATCTCGCGCAGTCTGCCGGACAAGGCGCCTTCGAGATAATGATAAACGCCGTGGTCGTCCGTAAAGCCGTTCGTGCCCGGCACAGGCGCGTCGGCGGTGCGCAGGAAGTCGTATTCCTGCCGGACGGGAATGTGCTGGAACAGGACGGCGGGCAGGGGAACGCCGCCGTTTTCCGCCTTCAGCGCCGCGGCGGTCTTTTCGTACCACGCGATCTGGTCCGGGTGGACGTAGTCGTAGCCCTCCAGGATCTTCGCGTTTTCATCGCGTACATAGTCGCCTGAATCGAACAGCCAGAGGTTGAACGCCTTGCGGCTGCCGTCGCGCGAGAGGATCGGCAGATTGCAGGTGCCGCAGCCGTACATCTCCTCGGCGTTGAACGTGCCGTAGAATTTGTCGTATTCCAGATACATCGCCATCTGGATCTCGCGGTGGAAGTTCAGCTCGCTGTCGTGATTGCCGAACGTGACTGCCATTGGGATGCCGCGCTTCTCAAACACGCCGACGATCTTGCGGATGATCTTGTACAGATACCCGTAGGTCATTTCTTCCCAGTAGCCGTTGACGACGTCGCCCGTCAGCACGGCGAGATCGGGCTGCAGCAGATCGGCGCTCTTTTCCAGCACCTCAAAGGTGCGCAGTTCGTCTGTCAGCGGGACGCTTCTGTCGGGATCGTCGTCCATTTCCGGATCGACGAGATGGACGTCGGACAGTTGCAGAATATGGAACGTGCCGTCCTCACGGAAACGCAGAGGCGGCTTGCGCGTTTGCTTTTGCGCAAGGTTCAGAAGATACGGAAAACCGGACGCCATGGAAAGATGCTCCTTTCGATTTCTGCACCCCACTATACCACGAACCGTCGCGAAAATCAAGGCGGTTTTGTTACGGACCGCCGTGCGGACAAATCCGGCGGACGTCTGTCAAAAAAAACCGCAAACCTGTTGCAATCCGGCGGGAAGATATAGTATACTGTAACCACACCGTCAGATTTTGCAGATGTGCAGCTGCGTTCCGACGCAGGAAAGGAGTTTCTATGCAGTTCCCGACCGTACTCGCCAAAATCATTTCTGCATTTCTCGCCGTGGTGACGCCGCTGCTGTCCGGCACGTTCGGACTGGTCGGCAAGGTGGTTGACCGCGTGCAGCCGACCGTGCAGGCGCAGCAGTTCACGGACGACGCGTTCATGGCCGGCGTCTGCCATCCGGAGCCGGAGTACAAGAAGATCAAGAAGGCCAACATCGGCTGGATACGCGAGGATATCCCGTTCCCGTACGACGAAAACGGCAAGCTCAGCGCGTCCTACCGCGCGTACAAAAAGGAGATGCGCGGCTATGTGCGCAACGGGATCAAGATCATGGCGATTACGCCGAATCCGCCGACGTACCTCGAACACGGTCTGGATATCCGCAAAGCGGAGGATATCCCGAAAATACAGGAGATCGCCCGCTTTTACGTAAAGGATCTCAAGGGGATCGCCGGGGCGTTCCAGGTCGCCAACGAGATGGGGATCGACCGGTTCACCAAGCCCTTCACGCTGCGCGAAGCGGCGAAGTTCGTCGGCGTGCAGCTCGAGGCGATGTATCCGATCCGCGGGGACGTGCCCATCGGGTACAATCTCGGCGGCCTTTCGATCGCGACGTTCCCGCCCCTGATGAATCGGTATAATCAATATATTGACTATGTCGGCGTGGATATGTATTTCGGTTCGTTCGAGAACGTTGTAAAGACGATGGAGACGTATACGGCGCTCCTGCGGGAGGTGCACGTCGTGACCGGCAAGCCGCTGATCGTGGCGGAATTCGGCTATATCGGCTACGGCGAGCCGAAGACGAAAGCGGAGAAGGAAGAGATCCTGTCGCGGTACGGCGTACACAGCGAGGCCGAAGCGAAGAAGGACATCGACGCGTTCATTTCCCGCCTGCCGCAAAGACTGCGCCGGGAGTTCGAGGAATACTACGCCGACAAAAGCGTGAAGGAAAAGGCCAAGCTGCTGTTCAAGGGCGAGTATGCGAACCACATCTACCGCGAGTTGTCCAAGGGAACATATTTGCGTGGTTATCCGCATTCTCCCGAAGGACAGGCGAAGTTCTTCGCCGACCTGATCCCGAAGCTGAAAGCGCTCGATTTCTGCAAAGGCGCGTTCATCTATATGTGGAACGATTCCGAGCGCTGCTACGTCTGCGGCCAGGAGGACTGCCCGGTCGAAACGGGCTGGGGCATCGTGGACGGCAAGGGCAAAGAAAAGCCCGCCTACTACGCCGTGCAGAAAGCATTTGCATCATAAATCAATCCGGCATACGATTTGCCGTCGGTCTTCGGATCGGCGGCTTCTTTTTTTGAAAAAAGCGTTTCTCACCGCATTTTAACGGTTGATATTCGACACAGACTGTGCTATACTATATTAGATAGATTCTAATTTGGAGGATTGTAAAATGGAAATCACGAAAGACATGCTCATCGGCGATATTCTGAACATGGACCCGACGACCGCGCCCTATTTTCTGGAGATGGGAATGCACTGCCTCGGCTGTCCCGCGTCGCGCGGCGAATCGCTGGAAATGGCGTGCATGGTGCACGGCGTGGATGCGGACGCGCTGGCTGAGAAGCTGAACGCGCATGTGCAGAAGGCGGAATAAATGAAGCTGTCACCACGTCTGCGGATGGTGGCGGACCTCGTGCGGGAGGGCGTGCGGGTCGCCGACGTCGGCACCGACCACGCTTATCTGCCCGCGTTTCTTGTGTCCTCCGGCAAGTGCCCCGCCGCCGTGGCGAGCGATCTGCGCGAGGGGCCGCTGATGAACGCGGTGGCGACGCTCGCGCTGCACAGCGTGACGCAGCAGATCGAGCTGCGCCTGTCCGACGGACTTGACGGGTTTACCGCCGCGGACGCGGACGATTTCGTCTTTGCCGGGATGGGCGGCACGCTGATCGTGGAGCTGCTCGCGCGGACGGACTGGCTGTGTGATCGCACGAAGCGGTACATATTCCAGCCCATGTCCCATGCCGAGCTGGTGCGTGCGTTCCTGCTACAAAACGGGTTCCGCATCCTTGCGGAGCACGCCTGCTTTGATGAGTGCAGACCGTATGTGGCGTTCTGCGCCGCGTACGATCCGGACTTTCGTCCGCATTACCGCAAGTCTTATATTTGGATGGGCGAGCTGCCGCAGTCGCTGAACGAGGCGGCGCGCTACTATTTGACCAAGCAGTATATCTACCTCAAGCAGCGCGCGGATGCGCTGGAAAAGGCGGCTCTGCTGCCGGACGAGGTGCGCGTCATCCGCGAAATACTGCCCGATCTTTCGCCCTATATCTGTAAAAAAACGAAGGAGTGATCCCGATGGTCACTGTACGCGATGTGTACGATTATCTCGACACGCTTGCGCCTTTTTCCACCCAGATGGATTTTGACAACAGCGGCCTGCTGGTCGGCGATCCGTCCCGCGCGGTGCAGAAGATCGCCGTCTGTCTGGACATAACGTGCGACACGGTGCGAGAGGCGATGGAGTGCGGCGCGGACCTGATGGTGACGCACCATCCCGTGATTTTCAAGGCGCGCAAACGTCTGTTGTCGGACGATCCGGTGTATCTGCTCGCGTGCGCGGGCATCGGCGCGATCTGCTGCCATACGCCGCTGGATATGGCGTCCGGCGGCGTCAACGACCGGCTGGCGGATCTGTTCGGCCTTCACAAGGTCGAGGCGGTCGCGACGGAATCGCTGCCCGTGCCGATGGTGCGCGTGGGCTTTTTGCCGCAGGCGATGCGCGCGATCGAGCTGGCCGCCACGGCGGCGGAGGTCCTGGGGGCGAAGGTGCGCTGGTGCGACGGCGGCAAGGCTGTCGAAACGCTCGCGGTCTGCGGCGGCTCCGGCGGCGATCTGGTCGCAGATATCGCTTCGCTCGGCGTCGACGCGCTGGTGACGGGCGACGCGGGCTACCATGATTTTCTCGACGCGGAGCAGCTCGGTGTGACGCTGATCGCGGCGGGCCATTTTGAAACGGAAAACCCCGTGGTGCCGGTGCTGGCGGAAAAGCTCGCCGCCCGGTTCCCGGAGACGGAAGTTGCGGTTCTCGAGCAGAAACGCTCTGTGAAGCATATTTGAGGAGGGTACATATGAAGAAAGCATTGTCAGTCGTTCTTGCGCTTTGTATCGCGCTGTCTTTGACCGTTCCCGCGTTCGCGGCGCAGAAAGCGTGCGACTGCGGCGATCTGCCGATCGTGCTGGTCAGCGGTATGGGCGTTCTGCCCTTTACGCGGGACGCCGGGACGCCGCAGGCCGAGGTCGTTTTCCCGCCGCATCCGAATATCGCGAAATGCGTCCTGCGCGGTCTGCGCGGTCTGTTTATGACGCTCTTTACCTTTGACGTCAAACCTTTTGCCGATGCGGCGGCGGATATCGCGCTGGATATGCTTCTCCCGATGGCGTGCGACGCGGACGGCAATTCTCTCTATAACGTCGCGCCGCAGCTGATCGAGGGCGCGATGTCGGAGCAGGACGCGTCCCTGTACGAGGACGCCGGCAGCGCGGAATTTGCGATCATCCGCAGCGCGGTGCAGGCCGTGGACGCGGATCATGTGTACTATTATAATTTCGACTGGCGGCTCGATCCGATGACGAACGCGGACGATCTGAAGGCGTACGTCGACCGTGTGCTGCGTGAGACGGGACACGAAAAAGTGCGTCTGGCCGCGTGCAGTATGGGCGGCGTGCAGACCATGGCGTATCTGGAGAAGTACGGACACGACAAGGTCGACACGATCTGGTTCCTTTCCGCGGCGTTCTGCGGACTGCTGTTCGTCACGAACGTCTTTTCCGGCGAGCTGCAATTCAGCCAGGAGAGCTTCTTCGGCTGGCTCCAGACGTTGGAGGTCGGTTCCGAAAAAACGGACAAGGTGTTCGACAAGCTGATGGGCTGGTGCGCGCACGCCAAGCTGTTTGCACCGCTGTTCAGCCTGACGAACAAGCTGTCGGACAAAGTCAATTCCATCGTCATCGACCGTGTGATCCGCAAGACGCTCTCGACCATGCCCGGTATGTGGAGCTTTGTGCGTGACGAGCGGTACGAGGAGGATAAGAAAGCGACGCTGCCGCTTGACGCGTCCGAAACGTTCGTGCGGCGCATCGACGATTATCATTACAATGTATCGTGCCGCCGCGAGGAGATCCTGAACGCGGCAGCCGAGGACGGCGTGCAGATCGTCGTCATCTCGCATTACAACAACGGCTGTGTGCCGGTGACGTCCAGCGCTTTGGCGCACGGCGACAGCCTGATCGAAACGACTTGCTCGTCCGGCGGCGCCACGGTCGCGGATTACGGCTACACCCTGCCGGAGGGCTATGTGCAGCAGGGCTGCAAGGAACACAACCATCTGTCCGCCGACGGCGTGATCGACGCGTCCACCTGTATGTTCCCGGACAGCACGTGGTTCATCAAGAATATGGCCCACGTGGGCTGCAACAAGGATTCGGACTACGCCGAGATGCTGCGCTGGATGTTTGCGCAGAAGACGCAGCCGACCGTCTTTTCCGACGCGCGGTATCCGCAGTTTTTGCAGACGGACGCCAAGACGCAGATGACGCTTTCTCCCGTTGAATAATAACCATTGAGGTGATCTTTTGCCTACCCCGAAAGAAAACATTCGCAATTTCAGCATCATCGCCCATATCGACCACGGCAAGTCCACGCTGGCAGACCGGCTTTTGGAGCTGACGGAGTCGGTCGCCAAGCGCGATATGACGGCGCAGCTTTTAGACAATATGGATCTTGAGCGCGAGCGCGGCATTACCATCAAGGCGCATGCCGTCAAGCTCGATTACAAGGCCTCGGATGGTAAAACGTACGCGCTCAATCTCATCGACACGCCCGGCCATGTGGACTTCAATTACGAGGTGTCCCGTTCGCTCGCCGCCTGCGAGGGCGCGGTGCTGATCGTGGACGCGTCGCAGGGGATCGAGGCGCAGACGCTGGCGAATACTTATCTCGCGCTCGACCATGATCTGGAGCTGGTGCCTGTCATCAACAAGATCGATCTGCCCGCCGCCGATGCGGACCGCGTGGCCGCGGAGATCGAAGACGTGATCGGTCTGGACTGCTCGCAGGCGCCGCGCGTCTCCGCCAAGACGGGGCAAAACGTCGAGCAGGTCCTCGAACGGATCGTGGAGGACATCCCCGCGCCCCGGTGTGACGACTCTCTGCCGCTGCGCGCGCTGGTTTTCGACTCGATCTATGACAGCTACAAGGGCGTGATCGTCTATGTGCGCGTGATGGACGGCAAGATCAAGACCGGCGACACGATGCGCATGATGGCGACGGGCGCGCAGTTCAATGTTGTCGAGGTCGGCTATATGCGCGCGACGTCGATGGAGCCGGTCGCGGAGCTGACGAGCGGCGAGGTCGGATATATCACCGCGTCCATCAAAACGGTGGGCGACGCGCGCGTGGGCGACACGGTGACGACCGCCGCCAATCCCGCAAAGGAGCCGCTGCCCGGCTACCGCAAGGTCAACCCCATGGTGTTCTGCGGAATCTATCCTGCGGACGGCGCGGACTATGAGAATCTGCGCGACGCGCTGGAAAAACTGCAGCTCAACGACGCGGCGCTGTCCTATGAGCCGGAAACGTCCGGCGCATTGGGCTTCGGCTTCCGCTGCGGCTTTTTGGGCCTGCTGCATCTGGAGATCATCCAGGAACGCCTCGAGCGCGAGTACGATCTTGATCTTGTTACGACCGTGCCGAGCGTCATCTATAAAATACATCTGTCCGACGGGTCTGTCGTCGAGATCGACAACCCGACGCACTATCCCGATCCCGCGGTGATCGACTTCTGCGAGGAGCCGTTCACGAGCGCGCACATCTATTCTCCGCCCGATTACGTCGGCGCGATCATGGATCTGTGTCAGGATCGGCGCGGCGTGTTCAAGGGCATGGACTATATTTCCACAGACCGTGTCGACATCCAGTATGAGCTGCCGCTGAACGAGATCATTTATGACTTTTTCGATTCGCTCAAGTCGCGCACGCGCGGCTATGCGTCGTTCGACTACGAGATCTGCGACTACCGCAAGTCCGATCTTGTGAAGCTAGACGTGCTGCTCAACGGCGATCTGATCGACGCGCTGTCGTGGATCATCCATGCGGACAAGGCGTATCCGCGCGCGCGCAGGATCGCCGAGCGGCTCAAAGAGAATATCCCGCGCCAGATGTTCGAGATCCCGATCCAGATCGCCATCGGCGGCAAAGTCATTGCCCGCGAGACAGTCAAGGCGATGCGCAAGGACGTGCTCG
>JAFSYP010000117.1 GCA_017449935.1 Clostridia bacterium | reverse complement strand
GCTGCGCTTCGTTGCTGCGGTAGATCGCGCGCTTCCCGCGCGTACCATCCACAGGGGAGCCTTTTGGTTGAGCTAAAAAAGCCCTCCCTGTGCAACGGGGCGCGGAGCCGAGCGCCCGCTGTGCGGGATGAAGCGAGGCGGAAGCGCGGGTCGAACAGGGAGCAGAAGGAAGCGAATAGCGACGCGCTGCGACCATGTGAGACCATCGGGTGGATCGCGAAGCGAGACGGAAGGGTTGTCGAGCTGCTATACAACCCCCTCAGTCGGCATACGCCGCTCCACTTCGCTTCGCTGCCGTTACATAGGTAGATCGCGCGCTTCCCGCGCGTACCATGCTGCCCCTTGCACAGGGGAGCCTTTTGGTTGAGCTAAAAAAGCCCTCCCTGTGCAAGGGAGGGTGGCAGCCGTCAGGCTGACGGGAGGGTTGTTTTGTGCTGCTTTTCAGCTCAGCAGCGCTTCGATTTCGGGCATGGCGGCTTCGGCGCATTCGCGGCCGATGGCGATCGCGCGTTCCGCGCCGGTCGTGGAGACGAGCCCCATGAAGGACACATCCGGCTTGATGCGCACGTCGACGGAATCGTTGCGCAGGCGACCCATCGCCTTTTGCATCAGGTCAAACGCGCGCAGCACCGTCGCATGCGCGGTCGGCGCCTTGCCCGGCTGAATGACGAACGGGCTCTTGATCGAAAGATCAACCGCGATGACCGCGTCCGCGCCGTGTTCGCGCAAGACCTCCACGGGCAGCTCCTGCAGCGTGCCGCCGTCGATGTACCAATGCCCCTGCACGTATGCGGGCGTAAAGACGCCGGGCACCGCCATGCTGGCGCGCGCCGCTTCGTGCAGCTTGCAGTGTTCGAAGATATGGTATTCGGCGCTTTCGAGGTCGGTTGCGCCGATGAAGCACGGAATCCGCGTGTCCTCGATCATCAGTCCGTGCGACAGGGTGCTGATGATTTCCTCGACCTTGCTGCCCGAAAGGACGCCGCCGCGCGTGATGATCGTCGGGTCGATGATGTCCTTCGGCATCAGCGTCACGAGATACTGCTCGAGCAGTTTGAGGTCGGTGCCCGCCGCGTAGATCGCCGCGACCAGCGCGCCTGCGCTGCAGCCGGAAATCATGTCGATCGGAACGTTGTGTTCCTCCAATACCTGCAGGACGCCGATGTGCGCCATGCCTCTGCCGCCGCCCGCGCCGAGCGCGAGACCGATTTTCTTCCGTTCACCCATGTTGAGACTCCGTTTCTTTGCGGGTCTTTGCCGCCCGCTTGCTGCATTATATCAGACGCGGACGGCAAACGCAAGCGCTTAAGGCGTTTCGCCGAACGGAGCGGGCGTCGGGCGCAGATCCTTTTCGCGGCGCAGGATGTACTGCACGACGTCGTCATGCAGGATGCGGATCTCGTCGGACGCTTGATCGTAGCGGATTTCGCTGCAGGGAACGGAATGGAAACTGTCAAGATTGACTGTCCACATTTTGGCGGCCTTGCCGTGTTCATACAGGTCGATCCTGCCGTCGTGAAGCAGATAGTCCACCGGATCCGCCCATCTTGCGCCGATGTCCGGGAAAGCAACGTGATCGGTCCACCGGAACGTTCCCTTTTTGCAATGGATGTCCAGCGTGCCGCCCTTCTCGAAGGCGATTCCGCCGACGGCGACCCATTCGCCTTCCAATTCGGAGGCGGGAGGATCGCTCTGATCCTTCGGCGGGACGACGGCGCCGGTTTCGTCGACGCGGCGGCGGAAGACCATGACCGTATCGAACGGCGCGGTTGCCTGCTCCATGCGGACGGTGTGGTCGGTCGGATCGAGCACGATGCGAACCGGCGTGCCGAAGAAGGAACGAACAAGCGGGAGCGCGCTGTGGGTGCTGAGCGCAACCGTCTGATCCTTGAGCTCCCACCACAAGAAGTCGCTCTGTTCGGTCTCGCCGTCGTGCAGCGCCGTGACCGTCAGGTTCTTGTTCGCGTTGACCTCGATGCTGACGTCCCAGCCCTCGGCAAACAGCGTGCCGTCGAAGCCGTCCCAGTAGCCGGCGAAGGACCAGCCGCTCGTTTCCTGCGCGGGCTCCGTCACGCGGCGGAATGCCAGAACGGGACCGCCCTGCGCGGCATACAGCTTCAGTTCGCCGCTGTCGGCGTCGATCACGCCGGTCAGCGCGCCGTCGATCGCGCGGACGGTCAGCGAGGCGTCAAAGAGTTCGAACGGGTTGCTGTTCGCGTCCGCTCTGCCGTTCAGCCGCAGCAGGTAGCGCGCGCTGCCGTTTTCGAAGCGGATGGTGCCGAGAAGACCGCGAAGGTCGAACGCGGAGGAGGGGACTTCGGCGCGCAGCAGCTCCCACACGCCGTCGAGGTCCGTTGCGCCGATCGCTCTGCCCGTCGGCAGGGTGGGCGCGGCGGATGCGTCGGGAACGACGCGGTAGTAGGCGCGGCAGGAAAAGTTTGCGCCGACCGTCAGGCAGGCGCCGCCGTCGGCGCTCCTGATCAGCGAGAGCGTTTGCGCGTCGGACACCAGAAGCGTTTCGCCGTCCTGTTCGGTCAGCCGATACGTCTCGGTTTGCGCATCGCCGTCCGGATACCGCGTGACGGTCGCCGTGCCGTTCCGATCGATCACGAGCGTGGAGGGCTTGCCGCCTTCGCCGTCGTCGGAGGTCCACTCGCCTTCGAGCGAATCGGGATCGTACGGATGCTCCGGCAGCTCGATCGGATCGGGAGCGTCGGCGGGAACGGTCGGTTCGGTCGGATCGGCGGTCTGCGGCGCGTCCGTTGCCGCGGCGGTGGCGTCGGCCGGTCTGGTCGGCGCGTTCTTCTTCGACACAAACGGCATGATCACGACGAGCAGCAGCGCGGCGCACGCGGCGACGCTTACGCAAGCGGTCAGCGCATAGGTCAGGATGCGGCGCATCCGC
>JAFSYP010000116.1 GCA_017449935.1 Clostridia bacterium | reverse complement strand
CCGCTGACGCTCGACGTCCAGCCGGTGAACGTGTAGCCGGTGTAGTTGCCCGTCGCGCTCGGCGTGATCGACGTATTGTAGTCGACCGAGTTCGCCGTCGCCGTGCCGCCCACCTGCAGCGTCGTGGTGCCGAACGTCGCCTTGACCACGGCGGTCGACGTGCCGCCGCTTCTCGCGACTGTCAGCTTGTGGTTGTTGATCGTGTAGTTCGCTGTGATCGTCAGATCGCTGTCCGGCATGTTGAACGCCGTATTGTTTGTGATCGTCAGATCGCTGACGCTCGACGACCAGTTCGAGAACGTGTAGCCGGTCGGGTTCGTCTGCGCGCTCGGCGTAATCGACGTATTGTAGTTGACCGAGTTGTTTGTCGCCGTGCCGCCCACCTGCAGCGTCGTGCTGCCGAACGTCGCCTTGACCGTACCGGTACCCATGTTTCTCGCGACAGTCAGTTTATGACTGTTGATCGACCAGGTGGCGTACAGGTTTTTGGTCGCGCCGTCCGTCAGGAGCGGGGTGTAGGTACAGCTCGACAGACCGCTGCCCGCAGTCGCGTTGTCGTTTGCGGCCGTGTTCCAGCCTACCCATGTATAACCGGTGCGCGTCAGCGTGCTGGTCAGGTGCGACGCGGTGACGGTGCCCTTCGGGTTCGTGCCGGCGGTTGTGCCGCTGTTGCCGGTGTTGTAGTACTGCGTGGCTTGGTCGGCGGTCGGTATGTTGCTCGTATCGTATGCGCTGTTGTACACGATCTTGATCGTGCGCTTGTAGACCGCGTAGAACGGGCCTGCGGATGTGGTGGTCGCCGTTACCTTCGTCGGATCGGACGTCGTCGGCACGGTCGTGTCGTTGTCGACAAAGCCGTAGAAGGTGAAGCTGTTGCCGATCGACACAGCCGACGGCAAGGTCAATTTGAATTTATTTTCGTCTGCCGTACGCGTCTGCACAACCGTCGCATGGTTTTTCGGCGTCGTGTTCGTGTTGTTCCTGTCGGCATACTTGCCGGAGTAGAACTCCACGTTGCGCGTATACTGCGCACGGAATGTGTAGGACGTTGCCGTCACGCTGTCCGTGAACGCCGACGGATTCTCGCCCGTGATGTTGGTCGACGTTACAGTCGAACCCGCGTCATAGCACGCGGTCGTGCCGACGTCGCCGCTTCTGCGCCAATTTAGGAATGCCCATGCGGAGGTCGTTCCCGGATTCGCCTTCATCATCAGGGACTCCGTTCCGACATTAGAAGAGGACGTGCTCAGGCGGAATGTCGAGAAGTTCGTCGTATAGTAATACTGCGTTTGGGAATTGGCTGTTGCCAGCGCTGTGCTGTTTTCGTCCTTGGCGTACGAAACGTGATTGTCGGCGCCGAGCCAACGGAAGTTGATCGACTTTCTCCAAACGGCATAGAGGCTGACTGTGCCGCCGGACGTGCTCGTCAGGTTCTTGACGGACGCGCCGTCGGTCAATTGCGTACTTGCGCCGTCATAGTTAATCTTTGTCGCATTCGCCGACGTCGCCCAGCCGATGAATACCCAGCCGTAGTACCGGTTGTTACTTGAATCCGTTGTTTTGTTTTTCGTGGTATACACGTTCATGTTGGCGATCGCGGGCAGCGCCTGCGCCGAATCATAGGTGAACTGCACATCGTTGGTGAACGACGTGCCGTTGTTGGCGATCTTCGTGCCGTGGTTGTAGAACGTCACCGTGTAGGTATTGGCCGCCCACTGCGCGTACAGCGTGACGGAGGCGCCGTTGGTGGCGGAGAGGTTCGAGTACGTACCGCCGGCCGCTACTGCGATGCCGGGGTTCGACGAAGTCGGGCTCGCCACGGTGTTCCAGCCGGTGAAGTGGTAACCGGTCTTGGTGAACGCCGTTACCGTTGCCGCGGCCGTCGTGCCGTTCGTGTAGGCCGTGTAGGTCTGGTCATAGGTACAGTTCTGCGTCGCCGTTGTGGCGGTGGAGCCGCTGCCGCCCGTACCGGCCGCGTACGACACGGTGTAGCCGTTCGCGCCCCAGATCGCGTAGATCGTCTTGACGCGCTGCGTCGACGTGGCGTTGTACGCCGGCGAGAAGCTGACCTTCTGCGCGTCCGCCGTGGAGCCGGCCGTGTAGGTCGTGCCGGGGTTCGACGACGTCGGGTTGGCGATCGAGCACCAGTGCTGGAACGTGTAGCCGGTCTTGATGAAGCCGTTGGCGTTGGTCGTGAACTTCACCGTGCTGACGGTACCCGTGGTCGAGGTCGAAGCGTTGCTGTTGGTGTTGTAGTACTGCTTGAGGACCACATCATCGGTGCTGCCGCCGCCGGAGCTGTTCTGCCCGTTGCCGTCGTGGACGAGCGTCACGTCGCGGTGATAGACCGCGTAGAAGTTCTGCTGGTTAGCGGTGATCTCGACGTTCGCCGCCGTGGTGTTGTACTCATAGTTGTCGGCGGTCGTGTCGTCGCGCCAGCCGATCGCGGTCCAGCCGTAGTTCGAGTCGACCGCCGCGATGGCCGCGGGCGTCTTAACAGAGGCGGAGTTCTGCTGGCTGTGGGCGTTCATGTACTGCGTCGCGTCATTTTTCGTCGCGTTGCCGCCGGTGTTGATGCCCTGGTAGAAGCTCGCCGTGCGGGAGTAGACCGCGTAAATATCCTGCGAGTCGCCGGTGTAGGTCCCGCCGAAATCTTTCTCCTTGTCGCCGTTCGTCGAGTCGTCGCGCCAGCCGACTTTATTTGACCAGCCGCTCGGCGTGCCGATGGCGGTCGCCGCCGGGAGATCCAGGGTGTATTTCGCGGTCCCGCTGGAGTCTTTGTAGAGGTACTGCGTCTTGCTGAGCGCATTTGTACCGTTGACATACGTCGTGCCGTTCGAGTAGTAGTGGAACTTCGGCGTGCGCGAGAAAATCGCGTACAGCGTCAGGTCGCCGGAGGCGCAGGGGCCGTTGATCGAGGCGCTGGGCGCATAGGTCCTCGTCGCCGTATCGGCGTCCGTCGCCCAGCCGTACAGCGTCGTGAAGTTATTGCCGGGGAGGTTCGCCGTCGGGATGCTGCTGTATGCCCACAGGGTGTTGCCGTCGTCATAGGTCACGTCCTGCGTGCCGAGCGTCGTGGAGCCGAACTTATATGTAATAGTATACGTATTCGGTTTCCAGAGAGCGTAGAGCGTCGTGGTCCACGTCTCGGTCGAGCTGTCATAGCCGGTAGGCGGATCCCAATCGGGGTCTGTCTCAAGCCAGTAACCGTAGTAGCCATAGCCGTTGTTGTCTTCCGTGTACCAGCCGTGACCGGTTGTAAGACCGGCGGCGCTGGAACGCGACATGATTTCTTCGAGCGACAAATTCGAATAGCCGTACTCGGTGAGGAAGTCGTCCCAATCCATCGCTTCGTACGTCCAGCCGACGAACGTATAGCCCGTCCTGGCGTAGGCATTTTGGAACAAGGCGTACTCTTCTTCATGCGTCGTGACCGAATCCATCGTACCGGACGTCGCGCCGTTGCCGTCGAAGCTGATGACGTAGTTGTGCTGCGTCCAGTGCGCATAGAGCGTCTTGGTCGCCGTGCTCGTGCCGGTAGCCGTGTTCGTCGTGACCTTGGTGCCGCCGGTCGCCGCGGTGTACCAGCCGTTGAAGGTATAGTAATCGCGCGTGATATTGGGCAGCGCCGCGGACGGATACTTCGCCGTCGAGCTGATCGGCATCATGTACGACGGACGCGTATATTCATAATTGCTCGGCGCGGCGCTGGTCTTGGTCAGGTTCATCGCGAACACCGCGTTGTCCGCAGAGATCCGCGTGGTCGTGCTTTCGTCATAGGCCCAGATGGCGACGTTGCCCTTGAACGCCGAGTTAAGGGTGAAGGTACGCGTCGTGTCGCCTGAAAAGTCCTTATGGATACGCGTGGAGAGCGAGACGCCGTTTTCGTCGAGCAGCTCCCAGACGAGCGTCGTGCCGCTGCCCGCTGTGACGGAACCGCTGATCTTCTTGATCTTCAGGCCGTAGGTGCCTGCCGGCAGCTCGATCGGCATCATCGAGAAGATCGCGTTTGTGTTGTTCAGCGTGTTGGCGACGGCGATGGTGCTGCCGCCGTTGAGCTTGAACGTGGCATAACTGCTGGTTGCGGTATCAGAGGGCGCAGAATACGTGTACGCGATCCCCGACGCGGACGGCGTCCTCGCGGTCGTCGAAAGCGCCATGTAGTTCTCATTCGTGTGCGTGCCGTCGTTGAGGTTATAGACCACGTTGGCGGTGTTCTTGGTATAGTTCGCCGTGATCGTCGTGTCACCGGTGATCGACACCGTGCCGCCGGACGTGAAGGTCGTGGAGCCGTTCTTCCAGCCGTTGAAGGCATAGCCGTTCTTCACGGGGTTGGACGGCCAGGTCTTGCCGCCGGCCGACGCGCCGTACGTGTTCGCGTAGGTCACGGTCTTTTGTTGGTTGCCGGAGCCCTCGCTGAAGCCGCTGCCCGACGTGATCCAGCCGCCGGCCGGCGCGAACGTCAGCGTGTAGTTGTTCGGCGTCCAGTGGGCATACAGGTACAGATCCTGCGTAGAGGAGCTTGCCGTCGTCTTGCTCTGCGCCTGGGCGATCACGCTGACGCCGATCGAGTTGTTCGCTGTGACCGCGGCGGCGCCGGTCGTCGACAGCGCCCAGCCGTCGAACGTGTAGCCCGTTTTCTCCCAGCCCTGGACACAGGCGCCTGCCGTGACGTTCTGGTCATAGTTGTATGTGCCCAGGAGCGAGTTGGCCGGGCTGCTGTTCGCGCCGTTCGGCGCGTAATATATATTATAATTGTTTGGCGTCCACTGCGCGGTGAACCGGATGCTGTCGCTCGCATAGCACCAGTAGATGGTCGTGGCGTCCGCGAGCACGCCGTGGAACGTGCCGGAGCACTGCCACCCGGCGAAGGAGTGGCCGGGATAGGTCGGGGCGGTCCGGCTCTGGCCGACCTTGTACTTCGCGTCGTAGGTCGCCGCGTTGGAGCCGGTCTTGAGATCGACCGTATCGGTGTGGACGCCGTTGTAGGTGGCGTCCCATTGGTCGCCCGTGCCGCTGCCGTTCGGGTCG
The DNA here is from genome assembly GCA_017449935.1 of Clostridia bacterium. Classification (GTDB taxonomy): domain Bacteria; phylum Bacillota; class Clostridia; order Oscillospirales; family Acutalibacteraceae; genus UBA1425. The sequence goes on along the minus strand of JAFSYP010000116.1, from coordinate 34,706 downwards.
TACGTCACGGTATACTTCTGCGGCTCGTACCACAGCATATAGTTGTACGTGCTCGCCTGAATGCGCGTCGACGTGGGCGGGTTGCCCGACGTCGGCGTGCCGCTGAGCGTATAGTTATCGGTCTTGCCGATGTAGATGTTGCGGAATTTCACGTCGCCGTACGTGTAGCCGCCGCCGCCGATACGGACCTGGAGCACCTTCGCGTTGGACGGCGTGGTGAAGGTGGCGCGCACCTTCGTAAAAATGTCGGTGCTGCCGTAGGTCGCGAGGTCGACCTGGCGGGAATACGGGATCCACGTCGAGGCGCGCGTCGAGGAGGACGGCGACGTCGACGTGTAGGCGAAGACAAAGATCTGCGCGCCGCCCTGACCTTGTCCGTTAATGAATTGGACGGAACCATCCGCATTCAGCGGGGACATCACGCTGCCGGAGTATTCGTAGGAGATCTCGTACGTCGTGCTGCCCGTGACGTTCATCATGAAGTAGCTCGAGCTTTCGTACGGCGTCGTTTTGTCGGCCGACGTCGTCGTCATGGAGAACGTGTCGGTCGCCCGGTCGTACGACCAGGAGGACATGCCGGTGATCGTCGCCGGCAGCTTTGACGCGTACGTCGGCGAATCGAACAGGTTAGTCGGGCCGGTCGTCGTGTAGCCCTTGTAGACGTAACCGGGGTATTCGTTGGGGCCGGCGCTGATCGTATCGCCGTAGTTATAGGTTTTGTAGTCGGTGCCGAGCAGACGGTACTCGCCGTCCACCTTCGTGTTGCTGTAATGCTTGACCGTCGCCGTGCCGGTGTTGAAGACGAGGTTCGACTCCGCCGTCTCCAGCGCCGTGATGGACGTGGTGGTATCCGTGTTCGTGGGGTCGCCCAGCTTCTCCGCCGCTGCCTTCAGCGCGTTCTGGAACGCGTTATATGAATCGGTGGTATACCACTGCGACTGGTAGCCCTTGTTGACCATTCCTTCATACTTGGTACGCATCGTGGATTTATTGACCGTGGTGGTATTGATGAGAAGTTTGTTGTCTGCCGAAGCCGCGTGCTCGTCGTCCTTTGCATATGTGTAGGCGTGCAGCGTGATTTGCTGGGTATCGACCGGGCAATATGTCGTATCGTTCAGTCTGTACGTCTTCTGCCAGTCTTCTGCACCGGACGCATCGCGGGTTCCGCCCGAATGATACCCTTGGGAATTGTAGCTGTGCGAATAAACTGTCTGCTCTGTTTTATTTGCTTTTTTATACTTTAAATAAATTGATGTTTGCTGTGTGCTGTAATACAAACGCTGGTCATAGGAGTCGAAGCCAAAATGAAAGTTCGGTATGTTGTATGTGGAATAGCGGCTGCTGTCGACCGTGATATTACCCTCATGTCTGCCGGTATACGAACCGGACGTGCGGTCGTCACGGTTGAAGAAGCCGGAATATCCCGGGCCGTTGCCGTTCCAGCTCAGATAGTCGCCGGTATCACCGCCGCCGGAGCCCATGTAGCCGAGCGCAAAAGTGTCGATCGTACTCGTAAGCAGCGGCTGATACTTCATGGCGCCGTTTGCGTCTCTGCCGTTGTCGTTTTCGGAGTAGCTGTGCACACCCGTGACCCAGAGACAGCCGCCTGTCGCCGCTTCTTTGCCTCGCTTATCACGGTTGGAATATGCGCTCGCCACCGCCCAGGAGTACGGCGCGTAGACGCGCGTATAGCTCTTGGCCGTGTAGTCGACGCCGCCGACCGTATAGGTGACCGTCCACGTCAGCGTCGCCTGCGAATTGTGCGTGACGGCAGTTGCCATCGTGCCGGAATTGATCGTGCATTCCAGCGTGCCGTTATTGGAAGAGGACGCGCTCAATACCGGGGTCGCGCCCGAGCAGGAGATGCTCTTGACCTTCGTCGCCTGGGAGCAGGAGAAGTAGATGTTGCCCGTCGTGTTTTCGCCCGTACGCAGCGAGAAGCTGTTCGACGAGGTCGCGCGGTCGACGTAATACTGGAATGCGCTCATCGAGTTCATCGAGCTCATCGTCGTGCTGTTTGTCGTGTTGGGCTTCAGATAGATCAGCTCCGGCACGTAGAACGTGATGGACACGGGATGGAACGCGCCCGTGATCGGCGAGAGCTGGCCGTTCAGGCTGTTGTACGCCGACGTCAGATTGGTCGTGGCGGTGCTGATATCCGACGCGGACGCCGTCGGGTTGCCCAGCACCGTGCCGGCCGCCTCCAGCTTTGTCAGGAAGGTCGAATAGTTGGAGTACGACGGGCCCGTGCCGGTATAGTCCACCGCCAGACTGCTCGCCGTGCGGTAGATATTACGCAGCGCAGACTTGTTGACCATCGTCACGTTCAGACGCGTGCGGTCATACTGCCGGATGTACAGGTTGCCCGCAGTACCGTCGTAGAAATGGTAGGAATACTGCTGGATCCAGAGCTGATACGTCGCGGAGGCGCCTGCCGCCGGCGCGGCCACGCCGGTGGGCGGGATCTGCGAGCTGACGTGCGTCGAGGTATAGTGCGCCTCGGAGTTGCCGCCGTCCGTCTTGTGGTCGTTGCCGTCGTAGTAGCGCGAATAGTCCGACGGCGCCGTCGAGGCGCTCGTGTTCGTCGCGACCTCGTGGCTCACGTCGGCGGGGTTGGCGTAAATGATGCCGATCTCATACGACGCCGCCTGCAGGTTCGGGATCTGAGCCGTGTTGCTGTAACGGCTGGTGTCGACGGTGAAGTTGCCGGCGCTGACGGTGGAGGTGGCCTGCGTCGCGGTATGGCCGCTGCTGGAATCGCTGCCGTAGTCCTCGTAGTAGAAATACTTATCCGATGAGTTGGAGGACGCAGTCAGGAATGCATACCCATTCTGCGTCGCGCCGTTGCCGCTGCCGAAATAGCTGGTGGCGTTCGGCGTGTCCGTACCGATCGGGATAGACCACGGCGTCAGGACGCCGGAGTACGTGCCGCCCCATTTGCAGTTGCCGTTGGCGGCGGCATACGAATGGAAGCCCGTCAGCGTATGGATCGCCGCGTGCTGCGCATAGTGCGTGATATACCAGTACTTTCTCTGCGCATGGAAGCCCGAACCGATCATGCCCTGGAACGGCGCGTAAACGTACGTGTGCGCAATACTGCGGTAGTTCTTGCCGTCCACAACATAGTTCGCCGTCCATGTGATCACGGTGCCCGCGTCCGCATCGCCGTCCGAGAACGTTTTCGTATACAGCGTCTTGTTGCTGTCTGTATACGACCCGCTCACGTCCGAACGCGTGATCGTCAGCGACGAAAACAGCGAGTCCGAATAGAACGAGATCGAACCGGTCGTCTTTTCCGGGTTCGTACTCAAATTGCCGGAGCTGTCCGCATCGACAAAGTACTGGTACCCGGTGCCGTTCGGGTTCTTGTAGATCGTTTCCGGCACGTAGAACTTCACGTTCGGGCGTCCCGAGGACTTGATCTTGTCCACTTGTACCCACGCGTTCGCAAACAGACCGAGGTCTGCAAAGCAGAACGTCGTGACGATCATCACGATCGCCAGAAGCGTGCTCAGCGTGCGCTTGCAAATGTTTTTCAGCATTTACAATTCCTCCTTTATTGCCTGAAAGTATCTATTTCTCAAAGCTAATTATAGCCGTATGAGCCGTTAGCTTTTTCGACGGGGTTCAAAGGGTTGGTTTAATGCGTGCGCCGTAGGGGCGGGCATAACCGCCCGCGGATTTATGTATGGCGTCGTTTGCGGCGGCGCCGCATTTGCCGAATGGGTTCGCAGGGTGCGATTTTCATTCTCGCGGGGGCTGCGCCCCCGTCGGGCGGTTATGCCCGCCCCTACACCCTCGCCCGGGATGCGCCGTTCGTCAATGCCGTTCCCGGCGGTGCGTTGCCGTACAATGCCGATTCCATGCGGACGGCCAATGGCCGTCCCTACACCCGCACGCCGGAGCGGTCATCCGCGGGGGGGCGGGCGAAGCAGCGTACAGGATCGCCATGCAGACAGAACCGCACACTATGACACTTATACTATTGTACATTATTACTATATCATGCCAAAACCGATTTGTCAACACTTTTTCACTCCAAATTCACGGGTTTTTCAAGGGTTTTCCACGGTTTTTTTCACCGCGGTTTTTTTCAAAATCAATATATTGTGGTCAAAAGTCTTATTAACACAATCGAAAAAACTAAATTTCTAATTTCATATTAAAGCGGTTGAATTTTTATCCCTCTTTTGACCGCGTTCCGGTGAAAAACAATCCGTTTTCCTTTATTTACAATGCGGAAGATTGTGGAAAAACGGCGCATTACCGGGGAATAATTATAAAGAAACGGTTTACAGCCGCCCGTTTTTGTGATACTATTATTCCATCTTTGATTTGTGAGGCTTCTATGACAAGCGCTGAAAAGAAAAAAATCGCCACGTGGATCATCGTCCCGCTCATGGCGTTCATCTTTCTGTTCGATATCGCGTCCGTCGTGCTCGGCAACATCCTGACCTCCCGCGTGCCGATCTCCCCGGAGCCCTTCGACGGTTCGCAGACCGACCGCATCCACTTTCTCAACACCGCCAATTCCGACGCGATCCTCCTTGAATCCGACGGGCATTTCGCGCTCGTCGATTCCGGCGAGGGCAGCTTCAATCCGCGCCGCAAGGGGAACTATACCGGCTTCGAGGACGTCGTGATCGACTACCTCAAAAAGGTCGCCGCCGGCGACGACGGCAAGGTGCGGCTCGATTTTATCCTCGGCACGCACAACCATTACGACCATATCGGCTGTTTCCACGCGATACTCTCGGACAGCGATATCCTCGTCGAAAAAGCGTACTTTAAACGTTATGAGCCCGCCGTCGATAAGAAAATCGACAAGCGCTGGGGGCTTGACGACGTGTATACCCGGATCCTCGACGACCTTCGCGCGCGGGACATCCCGCTCGTGCAGGACCTGCCCGCAGAACCGTTCGCGTTCGGGAATTTCACGGTGCAGTTCTATAATACCGTCACGCCGAAGGAATTGTACGGCTCCGGCGAAAACGCCGCCAGCGTCGGCGTGAAGGTCACGAAGGGCGAAAAATCCGCGTTCCTCGCCGCCGACATCACGCGCACGACCGGCCTTTCGCGGCTGCTCGAGGACGAGATCGGCCACGTCGACGTGCTGAAGCTCGGCCATCACGGCTACTACGGCTCCGGCTCCTTTTCGTGGTTCCGCAAGCTCTCGCCCGAGATCGCCGTCGTCACCAACCGGCTCGGCAAAATTTATCCCAATGAAAAATGGATGCTGATCTTTTATGCGCGCCTGCCGCTGTTCGCCACCGTCGAAAACGACGGCGTGATCGTCAGCTTCGGCGACGACGGCAGCCTGACCTTGACAAACCATATCCACGGAGGGATCTCATGAAACCGTTACTTATACTTAAAAAAGCCGCTTGCGCCGCAGCCGCGGCCATCCTGTGCTTCGCCGTTTTTTCGCCCGCGGTCTACGGCCTGCGCAGCTACGACCAGGTCGCGCAGGATTACCCGGAGTTTTCCGCGCTCACGGACGATAATCCGGTCGGGAATATGCTGATCGTCAAAACCGACGGCACGCTGCCGGACTTCCGCACGCTGCACCCCTCGGAAACCGTGCAGGGCCCCGATAACGTGTATGTCGTCACGTTTTCCGACGCCGAAACCGCCGCCGACAGCATACCTCTTGCCGCGTCGCTGCGCGGCGTGGAATTTGCCGAGCAGAACGGGATCGTCCGCGCACAGGGCGAGGCGCTGACAGAGTACAAAACGTGGGGCATGAAATACATGAAGGCCGAAGCCTTCGCCAAACAACTGCACGACCGCGGCGATCTCGCGAGCGTGACGGTCGCCGTAGTGGATTCCGGCGTCAAGGCCTCCGAGCCGATCTTCCGCGACCGCCTCGTCGAAGGCAAGACGTTCCTCGGCTCGCCTTGCACGCAGGACGATTACGGCCACGGTACCGCGGTCGCCGGCATCGTCGCGGACTGCACGCAGAACCTTCCCGTACAGATCATGCCCATCAAAATTCTCAACGCCGACGGCAGCGGCACGCTGCTCAACGCGTCGAACGGCGTCAAGTACGCCGCAGACAACGGCGTCGGGATCATCAATCTCAGCTTCGTTTCGGATTCGTGCAGCCTGATTCTGCACGACGCCGTCGATTACGCGGTCGAAAACGGCTGTCTGCCGATCATCAGCGCCGGCAATTCCGGACGGAATATGGCGAACAGCGGCAGCTGCCCCGCCGACTACGCGCCCGGCTTCACCGTTTCCGGCTGCGATGAAAACGGCGGCTTCTATCCGAAATCCTGCTTTGGTCCCACGGTCGACGTCTGCGCCCCCGCGATGAAGGTCTCCTGCACGACGATCTACGGCGAGACGCGCGCGCTCACCGGCACGTCCTTCGCCGCCCCGCACGTCACAGCGGTCGCCGCCATGTTCAAGCTCTATATGCCGGACGCCGACCGCGCCGCGCTGGAAAAAATGATCAAACTCAATACCAGAGATCTGGGCGATCCCGGCTTCGACGCCAAGTTCGGCAACGGCGTGCCCGACCTCTCCGCGCTCGACGGCTCCCAGCATCCGCTTCCGGACCGGCACGCCGTCAGCATTCAGGTGGTGCAGCTGCCGAAAAAAACCAGCTTTCGCTATAATCAGGCCATTTCCGCGGACGGTCTTCAGGTGCGCGTGAAGTATTCCGACGGCAGCGAGGAGATCCGCTCCGAGCAAGGCGTACAGCTGATCTATTCGGATCTCAAACGCGGCGAAAACGAGGTGCGCGTCGTTTTTGAGAATTGCGAAACGTCGTACACCGTTCAGATCTATTACACCGTTTGGCAGTGGTTCATCGTCCTTTTCCTGTTGGGTTGGCTCTGGTATTGAAATGCTAAATATGAACAATTCTTGTACATTTCCGCTTTTCGATTGACAGTTTTTGCGGAATATGGTATATTGTTTCTGTCGATTTCAGAAGAAAAAAGGAGGTCGTTCAAATATGAAATCGCTTGGCATCGTCCGCCGGATCGATCATGTCGGACGCATCGTCCTGCCGAAAGAGCTGCGCCGTCTGTTCGATCTGGAGGACAATAAGGATTCGCTTGAGATCTTTGTGGAGGAGGACAAGATCATCCTCAAAAAATATGAGCCCGCCTGCGTATTCTGCAACAGTGCAGACGGCACGGTGGACTTCATGGGCAAAAAAGTCTGTAAAAACTGCATCGAAAAAATGAACGGCATGATCGCCGGCTGACAAACAAAAAGCTGTCTTCTTTGACGAACAAGGAAGACAGTTTTTTTATACACTGCGCGGTCAATATAAATACCGCAAAAAACGAAACGCTTTTTTCTTTTGTAAAAGCAAAATGCAGCTCGCTTCGATCACGGCAAGTCCGAGCGTCAAACTGAATCGCAGCAGTCCAGGCTCTGTCAGCGCATAGATTCCCGTGTGTGCGGCAACAAAACTGAGCAACTCCGAAAACAGCAGCAGGTGTAAAAAATAGATCAGCGTACTGTATGCCCGGACGGTTTTATAAACCGGAGAAGAACGCAGCGGGATAGCAATACAAAACCTCAGTATGGAAAATGCAGTTATATATGCAAAAAACATTCGCACACATTTCCAGATCACTGTCTGGTTCGGATAGGAAAGTATCGAGCTTCCGAGAAGCAGCAGCCAGAATAACGGAAACATGAGCATTTCTATGCGACGTACATTGTCACTGCACTGCGCCGCAAAGTATCCCGCACAAACGCAAGGAAAACCAATGCGGATCGTGTTCGTCAGAAGCTTCGGTATAGGCGCCGTCCAGTCCGGATTAAAAAGAAACAGCAAACACATCAGCAAAAACTCTGCTGCCGCAATACACAAAACCGCCGTTTTATTCTCGACGGTACGCGTCAGTAAATAAACCGCAAATACCGTCAACATCAGCGTGTTGATATACCACAAATGAATAAACGACGCGTCTAAAAGAGATATTCGTGCGTACTGAACGACAAACGCAGCGAAAGTACGAAATGTCATTTGCGCAAGCTCTCCGCAGTACGTCTTGAGAAAATCAACCGGAAAAAATACAGCGGAGTATGTGATATACAGCAGCAGCAGTCTTTTTTCAAAACGGACAAGGGCTTTCTTCGGTTCAATTCCCGGCTGACGCAGTTTTCGGAAAAACAAAAAAGAAGACGTCACAAAAAAGAACGGAACTGCAACAGACAACATGGAATTATCCGACATTAAAAAACGTAAAAGACCATCTTTCACGAGCGGACGATGAATCAATACGACAACGATCGCCATTGCCAGCTTTGCAATATCCAATGCAGGATACTCTTTTTTTGCAAGGCCGCTGTGTTTTCATATTCCATCTTTTTTATATCCTTTTCCGCGCTTTCATTTTTTGCCCGTCGAACCAAAACCGCCATCGCCGCGGACGGTCTCGTCGAGCTTTTCCGTCTGCTCGAAGCGGACGGTCAGATACGGCGTGATAACGATCTGCGCGATCCGCTCGCCGCGCTCGACGGTCTGCGGCGCGTCGGATTGATTGTACAGCGCGACCAGAATCTCGCCGCGGTAATCGCTGTCGATCACGCCGACCTTGTTCGCCGGCGCAAGTCCGCGCTTGCAGGCGATCCCGCTGCGCGCGTAGATCAGCCCTACATAGCCCGCCGGAATCTCCATAGCGATCCCGGTGGGGATCAGCTTCGTTTCGCCGCTCTGCAAAACCGTTTTCTCTTCCGCGGTGCAAGCGACCAGATCCGCGCCCGCCGCATACGCCGAGCCGTATGCGGGCAGCACGGCATTTTCACGCAGAAATTGAACTTTTACGATCGGTTCCATATCGTTCCTCCTTCATACCGTATCCAACCGAACGGGAATGCGACGCCGCGTTTCATCATGACGGCCGTCCTTTTCTGTTGCAGTATATAACGTGCGGATCGTCGTTGTCAAGAGAATATAAAACAGAAACCGTATTCTTCCTTGCAAAAAGAAAAAGAATGTTTGCCGTCTTTTGTAAAAATTACAGAAAAACCTTGCATTTTCAAACAGAATAGGGTATAATGATGTACTGAACGAACATGTTCCGAAAGCAGAGCGACGCTTTTTTTGGGTCATGTGGCGTGTGGGTCCTGTGCGACGGGGCGCTGCGAACCATGTCAGGCGGGGAACCGAGCAGCATTAAGCGGTTTGCACCGTGCGCCACAGTCCGCCTACCGCCATATGACCGAAAGAAAGACCGGCTCTGTTTTTGTATATAGAGCAACCGAAGGAGGCAGAGCAGATGTACCGCGCACTGTACCGCAAATGGCGGCCGGCTGTGTTCAGCGACGTCGCCGGACAGCCGCATGTGACCGAGACGCTCATGCACGAGGTTGAAACGGGCAAGCTCTCCCATGCCTATCTGTTCACCGGTTCGCGCGGTACCGGCAAGACGACCTGCGCCAAGATACTGGCCAAGGCCGTCAACTGTCTGCATCCCGTCGGCGGCAATCCTTGCGGCGAATGCGAGATCTGCCGCGGTATCGACGACGGTTCCGTGCTGGACGTGATCGAGATCGACGCCGCCAGCAACAACGGCGTGGACAATATCCGCGATCTGCGCGAGGAAGCCAATTTCACGCCCGCTCGGGCGAAGTATCGCGTCTACATCATCGACGAGGTGCATATGCTGTCTATCGGCGCGTTCAACGCGCTGCTGAAAATACTGGAGGAACCGCCGTCATACGTGCTGTTCATCCTCGCCACGACCGAAGTGCACAAGCTCCCGCCGACAATCCTGTCGCGCTGCCAACGCTTTGATTTTCACCATATCCCGCCGGAGAGCATCGCAGCGCGTTTGCAATACGTCGCCGAACAGGAAAAAATCGATCTGACGGACGAGGGCGCCGTAATGATCGCGCGGTACGCGGACGGCGCGCTGCGCGACGCGTTGTCGCTTCTGGACCGCTGCAGCGCGAGAGGCGAAACGATCACCGAAGAAGTGGTCGGCGCCTGCGCCGGCATCGCGGGAAAAGAGTATCTGTTTCGTATGGCGGACTGCATCGCTTCGCAGAACGCTGCCGATGCGCTGCGTTTGATCGGCGAGCTGCACGCGTCGTCCTGTAATATGGAGCGGCTGTGCGTGGAACTGACGGAACACTTCCGCAATCTAATGGTCACAAAGGTCGTGCGCGATCCGCAAAATCTGATCATCTGTTCTAAAGAAGATCTGCGTTCCTATCACGATCAAAGCGAATGCTTCACGCTTGAATCGATCCTGCATGTGCTGTCCGTACTCGGCGACATGACCGCCAATCTCAAGCGCGGGTTGGATCGGAAAATCGAAACGGAAATGGCCGTGCTGCGGCTTTGCACGCCGTCGCTGTCCACCGATCCGGATGCCATGCTGCGCCGTATCGCGGAACTGGAAAGGCGGATCGAAACGGGTATCGTCCCGGCGGCAGTGCCTGAAATAAAAGAAAGCGTTCCCGTTTTCGTAGAGCAAACACCCGCGCCGGAAAAAGAGGCGGTCGCCGCGCCTGCCGCAGCCAAATCGGAACCAACTCCGCAAAAACCGCCGGAACCGGACGTAAAAGCGCCTGCCGCGGCAAAGTCGGAAAACGCGCTGTATAAACTCTGGCCGGAGGTTCTGCTGATTTTAAAAGAAACGAGCAAACCTCTGTCCGGTATTTTGGTAGGCTCCACGGCAACAGTCAGCGGAAAAGTACTGCAAATCAATTCCGCCAACGCCGCGCTGCCGCAGATGCTGGAGATTCCGCTGTATAAAGACGCAATCCGAAAAGCGGTAAAAAAAATCAGCGGCCTCGAAATGCAGATCTCGGTCCGCGACGCAAAACAAGAAGCAAAAAAAACAGATCCCCTGCAGGATCTGATTTCTAAAATCAATAATCTGAAAGAGAGTGAAGGATAAGTATGAAAGCAAGGATTCCCGGCGGTATGGATAAAAATGCCATGATGAAACGCATCCAGCAGATGCAGGAAGATATGGAACGCGTACAGGCGGAGGTTGAATCTTCGTCGTTTACCGCGTCCGCGGGCGGCGGCGCCGTCGAAGCCGAAGTCAACGGAAAACACGAAGTACTCGCGATCCGCATCCAACCGGACGTCGTCGATCCCGAAGACGTGGAAATGCTTCAGGATATGATCCTCGTTGCGGTCAACGAAGCAATCCGCAAAGCTTCTGAAACAATGGATAAAGGCATCGAAGCCGCAAAAGGCGGACTGTCCATTCCCGGTCTGTTCTGATGAAAAAAGTCGTACCGCTTCAAAACCTGATCAATCAGTTTGAACGCCTGCCCGGAATCGGACACAAGACCGCGCAGCGGCTCGCGTTTCATGTACTGACGATGCAGGAGGAAGACGTCCGCGCTTTTGCCGACGCATTGACCGAAGCGCACAGCAAGATCCACCGCTGTGAAAAATGCTGTGATCTGACCGATTCTCAGTACTGTCCGATCTGCGACGATCCCGGCAGAGACGCAGGCACGATCTGCGTCGTTGAAAATTCGCGCGACGTGATGGCTTTTGAGCGCACGCATGAGTACAACGGCGTTTATCATGTGCTGCACGGCGTTATTTCTCCGCTCAACGGCGTCGGTCCCGAAGACATCACTGTTAAAGAACTGCTCGCCCGTTTAAGCGACCCACAGATCAAAGAAGTTATTATGGCGACCGATCCAACCGCGGAAGGCGAGGCGACCGCGATTTTTATCGCCCGTCTTATAAAACCCATGGGCATCGAAGTCACGCGCCTGGCTTACGGGATTCCTGTCGGCGCCGATCTCGAATACGCGGATGAGTTTACACTTTTGAAAGCGATCGAAGGACGAAAAAAAATCTGATTTTTCCAATCTGTCCACACTTTCTTTCACAATTAACCGTACATTCTCCACCGTATTCTTCCACCGCATTTTTCACCGGTGAATTGTTAATTTATTTTCTGTTTTTTTACACAAGCAGTTTTTTCAATTTTTCTATATTTTTCAAGCGATCAATCATTTTTCCAAATCATTCACAGGGCCTACTACAACTACTATAATTATTATGTGTGTGTTTGCTCACATGATCAGAACGGAGGACCATTATGAAATTTGTCTGTGATACCGCAACGCTTTCCGCTGCATGTCAAAACGTACAGCGAGCCGTTTCGGCGAAAACTTCCATTCCCGCGATCGAAGGTATTTTTATTAAGGCGCTCGGTTCGGAATTGGTGCTGACGGGGTACGATCTTGAGCTCGGTATTACGACGTCCGTGCCGGCGCGTGTCGCCGAAAACGGCGGGATCATTCTCGGTGCGCGCGTCCTTTGCGACATCCTGCGTAAGCTGCCGGCCGATACGCTGTCTGTGGAATCGGACGAGAGACAAATGGCAGTGATCCGCTGCGGAGATATGGAATACTCTTTGATTGGAATATCTCCCGACGAATATCCGGAGCTGCCGACTGTAAACGGCGGTTTTCCGATCGTACTGCAGCAGGAGATATTGCGCGAGATGATCCGTCAGACGATCTTTTCCGTAGCCGTAAATGAAAACAAAGTCGTGCATACGGGTATAAAGTTTGAGATTGAACCCGGCGAGATCAAATTGATCGCCGTCGACGGTTTCCGTCTGGCTGTCAGAAAAGAGGCTGTGGATTATTCGGGAGATCCCATTTCCTTTATTGTTCCGGCAAAAACGCTCTCCGAGGTCGTCAAGCTCTTCTCCGGCGAAGAGGATGCGACGGTCTCCATCGGCGTCGGTAAACGGCATATCGTTTTTGAGATCGGAAGCTTTACGGTCGTTTCAAGACTTTTGGACGGTGAATTTTTAAATTACCGTTCCGCGATCCCAAATCTTGTATCGACGACAGTCCGCGTACAGACGCAGAGACTTATCGACAGTATTGAACGTACCTCTTTGATCATTACGGATAAAATCAAGAGTCCGCTTCGCTGTGTATTTGACGAGGGTATGATCCGCATTTCCAGCACAACGTCGCTCGGTTCCGCAAACGATAAAATTCCCGCGGAGATCACCGGTTCTTCCGTAGAGATCGGATTCAACAACCGTTTTCTGCTTGAAGCGCTGCGTGTGTGCGACACGGATGAAGTCTATCTGCAGCTCAACGGTTCCGTTGCGCCGATCCTGATTGTTCCGCCGCAGGGCGACAGCTTCCTGTTTTTGATTCTTCCTGTCAGATTGAAAGCCGAATAAGGAAAATAAACTATGAAAATCAAAGTTCATATTGCGGAAAAGAAAAAAGTTCAGAAAAAAATCGATACGCCTTTTATCCGTCTGGATTCATTTTTGAAGTTATGCGACGCCGTGCAGACCGGCGGTCACGCAAAGCTCGTGATCCAAAACGGCGACGTTCGTGTGAACGGAGAGGTCTGCACGCAGCGTGGAAAAAAACTGCACGCAGGCGACGTTGCAGAGTTTGAGAATGTACTGTATGAAGTGATTGCCTGAAGGCGGGAAAAAAATGATCGTTTCCAAATACCGAGCCAAGCATTTCCGCAATATTAAAGATCTGGAGCTATTTCCGGACGCAGGCGTCAATGTGATTTTCGGCGACAACGGACAGGGAAAAACAAACATTTTGGAAAGCATCTGGATGTTTACCGGATGTCACAGTTTTCGCACGCATAAAACTGTGGAGCTTATAGAAAAAACACAAAGGGAAGCGAAGGTTTCCCTTTCTTTTTCTGCACACGGCATGGAAAACGACGCCGTTTTAAAGATCGACCAAAAACGCGAATTCATGATGAACGGCGCCGTTAAGGAATCGCCGCGGCGCTTTCTCGGCGAGTTTCAAAGCGTGATTTTTTCACCGGATTCTTTGTCGATCGTGCAGGACGCGCCGGCCGAGCGCAGGCGATTTTTGGATATTGCGGTCAGCATGATAAGGCCGGCTTATTCCACGCACCTTTTGAAATACACAAAAATATTGGCGAACCGCAACGCGCTGTTAAAGCAGATCTCGCTCGGCGGCGCCGAAGAAAACTATCTGGACGTTTGGGACGAAGAATTGGCGCGCGAGGGCGCGCATCTGACGGTTTACAGGCTGCACTACACGGAAAGTCTGGCGCGTATTGCCTCGGAGATATACAAAGAAATATCCGGAGGAAGAGAATCGCTTTACATAGAGTACCAGCAAAGCAGCCGCAGCGTCAGTGCGGAGGAATATGAACTGGCGGAAAGCATTTTCATGGGGCTTCAAAAAAACCGCGAAGCGGATATACGCCGTCAGATAACAAGCGTCGGTCCGCATAAGGACGATTTGTATATTTCCGTCGATCGGCTTGCCGCGCGGCAGTTTGCGTCGCAGGGACAGCAGCGCAGCGGCGCGCTTGCGTTGAAGCTCGCCGAGGGATATATCATCAAAGAAACATGCGGCGAATATCCCGTGATCTTACTGGACGACGTCATGAGCGAATTGGACGGAAGAAGGCAGAGCTTTTTACTGGAATATTTAAAAAACTGGCAGGTTTTTCTGACGTGCTGCGACGCGTCGCAGGTATCGCGTTTCAAAGGGTGCAAAACTTTTCATATTGAGCAGGGCGCCTGCATAGGAGAATAGCCATGTATGTATATCTCGGTCAGGATAAAGTGATCTGTACGCGTGAGATGATCGGTATTTTTGATCTTGACAACACGACGGTCTCCAAAATCACGCGCGATATGCTGCGCAAGGCGGAGCAAAGCGGCGACGCCGTAACGATCATGGGCGACCTTCCGAAATCTTATGTGATCTGTAGTGAAAAAAGGGGACGGCAAAAGATATATATTTCACCCGTTACGCCGTCAACATTGGTAAAGCGCATACGAAGAAAAAAAAACGGATCGTACCAGGAATAAGGTACGATCCTTTTTTATGCCGTTTTTATTCACCGATCTCTCCGCGGAACTGCTCCACGATTCGGTCTTCGGAATTGCCGTAAACGAGCGGCGCCGTGGTAATGATCGGGATGCTTTCCGGCTCCGACGTCGGTTCTTCCGAAACTGGCTCTTCGGTCGTCGGCTCCTGCGGCTCTTCGGGCAGACCGAGTGTTTTCAGCGCCGCTTCAACAGAGAGTTTTGCGTTGATCAACGGATAGGTGGGAATGTTAATATCTCCGTCCCAGTAATAATTGATACAGGAATAGCAAGCGTTTTTCGGATCGCAAAGGATCGACTTGACTTCGGCGCCCGTCAATGCGGGATTTACTGACCAGGTCAGCGCCGCGATCCCCGCTGCTACCGGCGCGGCCATGGACGTTCCGGATTTATAGGAATACTTTCCGTTTGTTTCAAGATCGGTACTGTAAATATAGCTTCCCGGTGCAAAGATCGAGACGCCGTCGCCGTAATTGGAGAAGGAAGACTGATAGAACTCTGTTCCTTTATGCGCATAAGTGCTGCTGCCGACGATGAGAATATGGTCAAGCACCGTCTGTTTTTTTATACCGGTCAGTCCTGTAAAGACGTTGTTCTTTTTTATGCTGCAAAACGAGCCGTTGTAGTAACTGTTGCAAGGTTCGTTGTTTTTGCTGCCGTTGCCCGCGGACTGAACGATCAGAAAATCATATCCTTTTGCAAGCAGAGAGGCGACGGTATAGGAATATAAAACGCCTTCAAAATACATGCTAAAATTCCACGAGAATTTTTTGGAATCTTCATACGCGCCGGAGGAACCGAGCGACATATTGACGACCTTCGCGCCGTGCTTGATGAGCGAGATCACGCCGGTAAAGATGCGTTCGTTTGTCGACCAGGTTTGTCCTTTTGATTTTTCCGGTTCCCAGTCCACGCACAGGAGCTTTGCGTTATCGCAGATACCGGTGATCCCGATCTTATTGTTTGCGTTCGCGGAAATGATCCCCGCAACGTGCGTTCCATGCGAGGACGGATAATTGGTTCGCTGGTGATAAGAAGTCGGAAACGAGATTTTTCCCTGAAGATCCTCATGACCGGTATCGAATCCGCTGTCGACAATCCCGACGCTGATCGGATGAAATCTGTCGGCGTAATCCCATGCGGACGTCGTCTGCGTTGCGGTCAGCCACCAGTTGCCGCCGTAAACGTCATAGTCGTTCCATCCGTCCGCGGCGCTGGTGCCGTCCTCATGCAGCCACGGATCGTCCGGGACCACGTCCTCGGTCAGCTGCATCGCCAGATTGCAGGAAGCAAACTGAACGGTTGGCTGCGCGCGAAGTTTTGTACACAAAAGCTGCAGCTCAAAAAAATCCTTCTGCGAGGGCAGATGCAACTGATATTTATTGAGGATATCCGTAAAACCGATCACCGACGCACCGAGCGAATCAAACAGCTTTTGTTTTTGCGCGGCTGTGACGTCGTCTTTAAAATACAGGATAACTTCATTGTCGACGTACGCCATATGGTCTGTCAGATTGACGATGTTTTTCGGATCGGTTTCCGAATAGTAAAGACCGTCGTCGTATACGCGCACGTCGTTTCCCGTTTTGTTTGCCGTCTCCCGCCACTGTGTATGCGCTCTTGTTTCCTGCATGGACCGCAAGGCCTGCGGCAACGAAACAGGCCGTATACACAGCGCGCAAAGCATCGTCAGCAGCAAGACGGAGGCGATCGTTTTTTTCATATCCATTTTTCCTTTCTGTTTTTCATTCTCCGCAGGATAAGATGAACGCATATCCCGGTAAAAGCTCCGCTGATCACAGCGGCGATCAGCAAATACGGAAAGTACCAGAAAACGGACGGACTCTGCAGCAGGATACAGGCGCAAAGCAGTTGTCCCGCGTTATGCGCGGCCGCGCCGAAAACGCTCAGGACCCAGACTGTTTTGCAAAGCGGCTTGTACAAAATACACGTGACCAGATAGCAGCAGACGGCGCCGCTGGCACTGTAAAAAAAAGTGGACAGATTTCCGGCGAAAACTGCGCCGAGGATCACACGGACAAACAGGATCGCCGCCGCGTCTTTTTTACCCAGAAAACAGACGGCAAAGAGTGTGACCGCGTTCGCGAGGCCGATCTTGACGCCGGGGATGCTCGTCAGCGGCGGGATCTGCGCCTCGACCAAAAACAGAAGAAGCGCGATCGCGGCCAGAACGGCGTCCAGCGCGAGCCTTTTTGTTTTGATCATATCATCCCGCCTTTGCATCCGGCGCGTCTTTTGTATGCACCATCTCGATCAGAACGCGATTCGGCAGACAGACGATGCGGCCGGTATCGTGCAATACGCCCTGGTGCACGCAGATCTGATCCGGACAGTCGGCGGACTGCATCCGTATGCTGCCCGGCTCGACCAGGATCACGTTTCCGTCCATCGGAATGGTGTAGCTTTCCGTCACACGTGAAAGATTGATCCGCGCGATCTCCGTACCGTTTTTTGAAATGACAGCCGTATGACTTCCAAATTGACGAGAAAGAATAATAAATACGACGCAGAGCAAGACCGCCGCGGAAAAGAGCGCGATCCAGAATCTATTGGAGAGGCGAAGAGTGTGCGTATGTTTCATTGGTGATCTCCAAGCGGTCCGCCAAGCCTTCCGTATAGAAAAGCTCATGCGCGTCCGTAATTATAATTGCTTCAAAAGAAAAAACATGCCGTGCGTAGAGTTCTTTGATCCCCTGTTCACCGAGAATGAACAGAGCGGTGGATAACCCGTCCGCCAGCGTTCCGTCCGCGCAAACCACGGTGACGGACAAAAGCCCGCTCTCCGCCGGTTTTCCGGTTTCCGGGTCCAGAATATGATGATACGTTTTCCCGTTTTGGGTAAAATTGCGCTGATAACTGCCGGATGTGACGACTGCCGTTTCTCCCACGCGAAGATTGCAGACCGTTCCGTCCGGCGCCAACGGATCGGCGACGCTCACGATCCAATCGGAACCGTCCGGTTTTTTGCCGACCGTCTGCACGTTGCCGCCGAGTGAAAGCACAGCGCTCCGGACGCCGTTCTCACGCAGCGTTTCCGCGGCACATGCGCCGGCGTAGCCCTTAGCGATGCTGCCGAGATCGAGCTTTGTACCGTCCGCGCAGGTATATTTCCCGTCCCGAACGGAAAAGCTGCCGCGGCGCAGCAAAAGCTCCTGCAATTCTTCCGCTGTGGGAACGCGGTATTCTTTGGAATAAAACCCCCACGCCTGCGAGATCGGAAACAGCGTCAGATCAAGCGCGCCGTTTGTTTTGCCGGCGATCGTCTGCGCCGTCTGAAGCGGCAGCAAGATGTTTTTTTGCAGTATGTCGCCGTTTTTTATACAGGATACCGCGCTCTGCGGATCGGACGCGTTCAATAAAACGTCGAGCGATTCGATCGTTTCTCTTGCGCGCTGCAGCGCCGTATCGGCGTCCCCGTAAGCGGAGATCTCCATGAGCGTATCCATGGAGAAAAAGCGAACGGTTTTTTTGTCGTTCGTGCCGCAGCCGGAAAGGATCAGCAGACAGGCGCACAGAATCAGCGCGAGACTATTCTTCCAAACCGTGCAGCGCATGGGCGATCCGCTCCAAATCTTCTTTACTGCTGAAAGCAATTTCCAATGTGCCGGTTTCTTCTTTGCCGTTCCGGACGTGCACCTTCCGGCACAGCGCCTCCGTCAGCGTCAGCTCGATCTGGTCGTAAAACGCGGCGCGGCGCGCGACCGTTTCGCTTTCTTTTTTCGGCTTGCCCGCTTTTTTGGCGAGACGCTCCGTTTCGCGTACAGAAATTCCCTTCTCCACGATCAGTTTTGCCGTTTCGAGCATCTGTCCTTCGTCGGAAAACGCCAGAAGCGCGCGCGCGTGGCCGGCGGAAACCTTTCCGTCGCGGACAAGATTCAGGATCTCCGCGGGCAGCTTCAAAAGACGCAGCGCGTTTGCGACGGCGGGACGCGATTTGCCGACCTTTTCGGCGGCCTCCTCCTGTGTCAGAGCAAAATCATCCATCAGCTTGCGAAATCCGAACGCCTCTTCGACGGGATTGAGATCTTCGCGCTGCAGATTTTCGATCAGTGCGAGCGCTGCGGCTTCTTCATCCGTCATTTCCCGCACAACGACCGGCACTTCCGTCAGTCCCGCAAGCCGTGCCGCGCGCCAGCGGCGTTCGCCTGCGATCAACTGGTAGCCGCTGTCGCCGATCGGACGCACCAATAAAGGCTGCAGCACGCCGTATTTCGCGATACTTTCCGCCAATTCCGTCAGCGCATCGTCCGAAAACGCTTTTCGCGGCTGATCCCGATTCGGTTCAATATCCATGATCTTGAGCTTGACTGCGCTGGACGGACTGATTTCCTCCACAGCGTTGTCCATCAGCAGCGCGTCCAGTCCCTTTCCAAGTCCGCCTCTTTTAGCCGCCATATCCATTTACCTTCTTTCCGTTTGCCGCCAGAAATTCCGCGGCGAGATCGTTGTATGCCGTCGTACCTTTGGAGTGTTTGTCGTAATACATCACCGGTTGTCCGAAGCTCGGCGCCTCCGAAAGTCGCACCGTGCGCGGGATCGGCGTTGCGTAGACTTTTTTCGGGAAGAACTTTTTTACTTCTTCCACGACCTGCTGCGTCAGATTCAGTCTGCCGTCGTACATCGTCAGCAGCACGCCTTCGATATCCAGCATCGTGTTGTACAGCCGTTTGACCTGCCGGACGGTGGACATGAGCTGCGACAGACCTTCGAGCGCATAAAATTCGCACTGGATCGGTACGAGAAGCGTATCCGCGGCGCACAGAGCATTGAGCGTAATCAACCCCAGCGACGGCGGACAATCCATAAATATAAAATCAAACTGCTCTCTGGACGTCGCCAAAACGGTGCGCAGCCGCATTTCCCGGCGCGTTTCGTCGATCAGCTCCAGCTCCGCGCCGGCAAGATTCATACTCGACGGCAGCAGCCAGACGTTCGTATAGTCTGTTTTAATCATCACATCCGCAGCCGGAACGCCGTTGATGATACAGTCATAGACGGACTGCCGGAGTTGTCTCTTGTTGACGCCGAAGCCGCTTGTTGCGTTTCCCTGCGGATCTATGTCGACCAGCAGGACCTTATATCCCGCCGCGCCGACGGCCGCGGCAAGATTGACGGCGGACGTGGTTTTTCCGACGCCGCCCTTTTGATTGACGATCGCAATATTTTTTCCCATAATGCACGCTCCTAACTCGTACTATTATAGCATAGCGGCGGCGGGAATGCAACGGAAACTTCATCTGTTTCACGTGAAACAGCGAAAGAGCAGACCTTTCGGCCTGCCCTCTCGCTGGATGTGGGGTGTGAAAGAGAAAGATATGGTTGGATGGGGTCGGCAAATCATAAAGCGGAACGGCTTTTCCGGACACTGTACGCGGCGGATTTCGGGATGCGGACACGGTATTCGATATAGTCGTCTGTTTCCTGTTTTACCGCATCGGCGCGTATTCCCGCACGCCGCATGGTTTCGACGGCGTGATCCAGCGTGTTGACAAACAAGCGTACGTCTTTGAATAGCTTGATCGCGGGTTTCTGCACAGGCTTCGGCTTTTCCAGCAGCTTTTCGATATACTTCTCGGCCTGCGTGACGTTCATGCGTCCGTGCACGATCACGGACAGCGCCTTGCGCATTGTGTCGACGGTCTCCAGCCGGAGCAGTGCGCGCGCGTGGCGTTCCGTCAGTCCCGTGCGCACGATCTCCTCGCGCACGTCCTCCGGCAGACGAAGCAGCCGCAGCTTGTTGGAGATTGTCGACGGCGCTTTGCCGAGACGCTGCGCGACGTCTTCCTGCGACAGACCGAATTGCAGCATGATCCGGAACAGCGCCTGTGCTTCCTCAAAAAAGCCGAGGTTCTGCCGTTGCACGTTTTCCAGCAACGCATAGACGGCGGAATGCTCGTCCGATACGTCGATCAGAATACACGGCACACGCTGTATACCGACGAGCTTGGCCGCCCGCAGACGCCGTTCGCCTGCGACGAGCTCGAACATCCCGTTCGCCATCCTGCGAACCGTCAGCGGCTGCAGGACGCCGTTCTGCCGGATGCTTTCCGCCAGACTTTCCAGCGCGTCCGCGTCAAACTGTCTGCGCGGCTGGCTGCGGTTCGGAAGAATATCCTCCGGCGGGATCAGCAGCACATGCCCGCCTGTTTTGATCCTGCTCTGCATGGCGCCTCCTCGTCTTTTCCGTTCCGACAAGACAAGCATAGCAGAAAAAGCCTTTAAAATCAAGAAAAACCGTTCGCCTGCGATCGACAGGAAAACGGTTTTTTATCTGTTATCGGAGCGGCTGCTTCGCGATTTTTGCCGAAGGTCTGGGGTATTTTGGCGGAGTTTGCGAAATCTTTTTTATACAGATCAGCGTTCGTTCTCCTGCGCCGGGCAGCGAAAATGTGTGAACGGCGTCGATCTTGCCGCCGAGCAGCCGGATGGCGCCCTGCGCCTCGGCGAGCTCCGCGTCGCTTTGTACGGACTTCATCGCGACAAAGATCCCGCCGTGCTTTGTCAGCGGCAGACAGTATTCGCACAGCTCCCGCAGATTCGCAACGGCGCGCGCGGTCACAAGCTCAAACCGCGCCCTGTATTCCGACGCCTGTCCGGCTTCCTCCGCGCGCAGATGCACGGTCTGCGCCGGCAGACCGATCTCCTGCATCGTTTCCTGTACGAACGTGAGTTTCTTCTGTGTGCCGTCAAGCAGCGTCATCCGGAGATCCGGACGCGCGATCTGAAGGGCGGCTCCCGGAAAGCCTGCGCCTGTGCCGACGTCGATACAGCGTGCGCCGAGCGGCAGCAGCACATAGCGCAGAACAGACAGACTGTCCAAAAAATGCTTGTAAACGATCTCCGTCGGGTCGGTGATCGCCGTCAGGTTCAGATACTTGTTGACCTCTACGAGCCTTTGTGCATAGCGGTCAAAGCGTTCCAGCGCGTCCGCGTCGAGCGTCACGCCCAGTGCGGCGGCTTCCGATTGCAGCAAAGCACAGTCGATCATAGCTTGTTTTTCTCCAAATATATTAGAAGTACGGTGACGTCTGCCGGGCTGATCCCGGAGATGCGCGAAGCCTGTCCGACGTTCTCCGGTCGGATCTTGGACAGCTTTTCAATCGCTTCGAGCCGCAACCCCGTGATTTTCGTATAGTCTACGCCTTCGGGCAGCGCCTTGCATTCCAGTCGGTGCATTTCGGCGACCTGCGCCTCTTGGCGGCGGATGTATCCGGCGTACTTGACGTCGATCTCTACCTGCTCAAAAACCTCCGGCGCAAGTTCCGGTCGAGTTTTGTCGAACGGCGTCAACGCTTCATAATCAAGCTGAGGGCGGCGCAGCAGCTCGGCGAGTTTTGCACCTGTGTTCAGCGGCGATGTTCCACGTGAAACAAGTACGTCGTTCAGCGCTTCAGTCGGTGAAAGCGTCACGGACTCAACACGTGCGGTCTCCTGTTCGATCAGCCTTAATTTTTCCAAAAAGGAATCATATCTTTCTTGTGAAATCAGGCCGATCTCATAGCCCAGCTTCGTAAGTCTGCGGTCGGCGTTGTCCTGCCGCAGCAGCAGCCGATACTCGGCACGCGACGTCATCATGCGGTACGGATCAGAGCAGCCTTTGGTCACCAGATCGTCGATCAGCGTGCCGATATAGGAGCTGGCGCGATCCAGGATAAACGGCTTTCGACCCAATATCTTGTTGGCAGCATTGATACCAGCCACAAGACCTTGTGCCGCGGCTTCCTCATACCCGCTGGAGCCGTTGAACTGTCCGGCGCCGTACAGACCGTCGAACTGCAAGAATTCCAGCGTCGGCCGCAGCGTCAGCGCGTTGACGCAGTCATACTCGATGGCGTATGCGGTACGCATAACCTGGCAGTGTTCCAGGCCGGGAATGCTGTGCAGAAACGCAAGCTGCACATCCTCCGGCAGCGAGGAAGACAGGCCCTGCAAATACAACTCCTCCGTCTCCTCTCCGCACGGCTCGATGAAGACCTGATGGCGTTCTTTTTCCGAAAAACGCACGACTTTATCCTCGATACTCGGACAGTAGCGCGGTCCGACGCCGTCGATCTTTCCGCCATACAGCGGCGAACGATAAAGATTATTCAGAATAATACGTTTTGTTTCTTCACTCGTATAGGTGATATAGCAAGGAATTTTGTTCTTTATTTCTTCCTTAGAATTAAAAGAGAACGAAGCGATACGCGTGTCCCCGTCCTGTCGTTCCAATTTGGAAAAATCGACGCTTCGACGGTTCACGCGCGACGGCGTTCCCGTCTTGAACCGACGCATCTCCACGCCCATTGTTTTCAGGCAGTCCGCCAGTTTTTTGGCCGGGAACATCCCGTCCGGCCCGCTTTCGTAGGACACGTCGCCGACGAACACCTTGCCGCCGAGGAACGTCCCCGTGGCGAGGATCACGCAGCGCGCGGTATAGACGGCCTCAAGCGCCGTGCGCATTTCCCAGTTTCCGTCCGCATTTTGCCGCAGATCCACGATCTCCGCCTGCCGCAGCTCCAGATTTTCCTGCGTTTCCAGCGCATGTTTCATGTACGCGCTGTACGCGCGGCGGTCGACCTGCGCGCGCGGCGAATGAACGGCAGGCCCTTTTCCGAGGTTGAGCATCCGGCTCTGCAGCGTGGTACGGTCGGCGGCTTTGCCCATTTCGCCGCCCAGCGCGTCGATCTCCCGCACCAGATGGCCCTTTGATGTGCCGCCGACAGACGGATTACACGCCATGTTGCCGACCCAGTCCAGATTTATGGTGAACGCTGCGGTCTTGCAGCCGAGCCTTGCCGCGGCCAGCGCGGCTTCGATCCCCGCGTGACCGGCGCCGATCACGGCGACCTCGTAGTGCTTGGCAAAATATTCCAAAATCGTCACTCCATGTTTGCTTCAGGATATGCCTTACTTCTGCCCGAACAGCACGGCGGCGTCTTCCAGCTCTTTGCGGATGGCGATATGCTGCGGACAGGCGTCCTCGCACATGCCGCACCGGATGCATTCGACGGCCTTTTTGCGTCCGTGTCCGCCGACCAGCCAGCCTTCCTGATGCTTGGCAAAGTCCAGATTGCCGAACCGCGAATAGATATTCTTCGCCGTAAAGGTGCCGGAAATGCCGATCTCCATCGGACAGACCTTGGCGCAGTAATCGCAGGAGGTGCAAGGGATTTGCGGCACGCGGCTGAGCGCGGCGCGTGCCTGCTCGACGGTTTCCAGTTCGTCCGCCGTCATGCCCGAAAAATCGCGCATATAGGACAGATTGTCCTCCATCTGCTCGACGCTGCTCATGCCGGACAGTACCGTCAGCACGCCGGGCAGCTGCGCGGCAAAGCGAATGCCCCAGGAAGCGGCGGAGAGCGTGGGCGCCTTGGCCTGCAGCAGCTCCCGCACCGCCTGCGGGGGATCTGCGAGCAGACCGCCCTTCAGCGGTTCCATGACGATGATCGGCTTTCCGTATTTGCGCGCGACTTCATAGATCCCGCGCGACTGCACGGCGGGATTGTCCCAGTCGGCATAGTTGATCTGCAGCTGTATGAATTCCGCGTCGGGATGCGCGCGCAGGATCTCCTCCAGCTCTTCCGGCGTGGAATGGAACGAAAAACCGTAATGCCGTATCTTTCCCGATGCCTTCAATTCCTTCACGAAATCCCACAGCGCGAAATCGTCGAAAAAGTGCGTGCGCGTTTCGCCGAGGTTGTGCAGCAGATAAAAGTCAAAGTATCCGGCGCCCGTTTTCCGCAAAGACGTTTCAAACTGCGCAACGGCGTCTTCGCGCGTGTCGCAGCCGACCCACGCGGCGTTTTTTGTGGCGAGCTGATAGCTTTCGCGCGGATACCGTTCCACCAAAGCCTGTCGGATCGCGTCCTCGGAGCCGTTGTATACGCGCGCAGTATCGAAGTAGGTAAACCCCGCTTCCATAAAGCGGTCGACCATCGTCTTGACCTGCTCGACGTCGATGACGTCGTCCTTGCGCGGCAGACGCATCAGTCCGAAGCCGAGCTTTTTGAGATGCATATCAAAGAGCGATTCCTTTGTCATCGTTTGCCTCCGATCTCAGTATTTGGATTTGCTTTTCAATCCGCGGCAAACGGTATGAAGCACGCTTTCGCTGCAGCTTTCATACGGCTTTCCGCCGAGGATCAGACCTTCCACACGGATATTGCGCAGTTCCTCCTTCGGAACGGTATACGGATCGGCGGACAGCAGCGCCATATCGGCGATCTTGCCCGCTTCGAGACTGCCGCGATGTTTCTCGTCGAACGTGGCGTAGCAGCCGTTAAAGGTACACATCCGCAGAGCGTCCTGTACGCTGACCGCTTCGGCGGCGTTGGGGTTGTTGACCGCCCGGTCGATCCACATGATCGGGTCCGGCGCGGTACAGGGCGCGTCCGAACCGAAGGAAACGATAATGCCGTTGTCGCGGAACGTGCGAATCGGATTGAGACGCGCGCAGCGTTCTTCGCCCATGATATGCGTCAGATACTCGTCCGGCTCCTGCTTCCAGTTGATGAACGCGCTCTGCACGGGCATCTGGATATCGTAATCCTTGCAGATCTGGATGCCCTCGGGCGTCGGCAGACAGTCGTGGATGATGCCGTGCCGGTGATCCGGACGCGGACAATCGTCGAGCGCCGCTTTGAGCGCGCGTGTCGCCTGATCGAAAGCGCGGTCACCGATAGCGTGCATTTCGATCTGCAGGCCGGCGCGGTTGGCTTTTTTACAGAAATCAATCACTTTTTCATCGCTGTAATACAATACGCCGTTGCCGCCGAGCGCATCCGAGTACGGTTCGTTCATGGCGGCGTCGTGCGAACCGAAACAGCCGTCGAGCGCGCTTTCAAAGCAGCCGCCTATCCGCGGCAGTTTCCGCTTTATGGCGGTCCTGACGTTCATCGGCTGCGGAAATACGCGGATCTGGAAGCCGTTGCGCAGGCCTTTTGCAAAGAGCTTTTCAAACGTGATGTCCAGGTTCATCGTGAAGCCGACGCCGCTGACGGTATGGATCATGCCGATCCCGCGCGAGGCGTAGAAATCCACGGCGTTCTGCATATTTTTGACCAGATCGAACAGAGAAAGCGAGCCGGTGATATAGTCGGAAAACTTAAAGAACGCCTCCTGATTCATTTCGCCCGTGTCGGGATGACAGCCGCGCAGACGACGCACCTTGCCTTCCATTTTTTTGAAGAGCTTGGAGTTGACGATGCAGGCGTGGCCGTCGTATTTGACGACCATGATCTCCTTGTCCGGGCATACCTCGTCCAGCTCCGCACGGCTGATGAGGCGTTTCTCCCGCACGGAATACGGCGACGCGCCGAACGCGATCAGCGTTTTTGCCGGGGAACGGCTGACGAAGTCGCGGATCATCTCGGCGATCTGCACGTTGGATTCGGCGTCCATCACGTTCAGTCCGGCGAAAAAAGTGGAAAAAGACGCAAAGTGCTGGTGCGTATCGACAAAGGCCGGGACGAGCGTTTTGCCCTCGAGGTCGATCATTTCGGCGTCCTTGAACGAAGACGGCAGCACGTTGCCGACATAGAGGATCTTGCCGTCCTTCTCGATGAGATACTGCGCGGTATCGTCGGAAGGATTGACAGTCAGGATATTCCCCTTGTAACAAGTCATCATTTGAAAAACTCCTTTCGCCGGAACGAAAAAAATGTGTTCGCGGCATTCGTGAAAAGCATACAAAAAGCGGCGCACACGCGGTACGCCGCCGGAACTTACAGGGAGGGCAATACTGTTAAGACACGGCGCCGTCCTCAGTCGTTTTCGGGGAAGAACGCGGCATGAACGGCGTTGACCGCACGGTCTGCGTCCTTGCTGTCGATCAGCACGGAGATCTTGATCTCGCTGGTGGCGATCATCTGGATGTTGATGTCCACGCCGTACAACGCCTCGAACATCGTAGCCGCGCAGCCGGGATGCGACTCCATGCCCGCGCCGACGACGGAGATCTTGGCGACGTCCGTATCGCAGCTGACGACGGAATCCTTCAGAAGGTCGTAGTTATTCAGAAGCTCGCAAGTCTCGTCCGTATTGTCGCGGCTGACGGTGAAGGTGATGTCCTTCGTTCCGTCGCGGCCGATGGACTGCAGGATGATGTCGACCACGATGTTTTTCGCGGCGAGCTTGTTGAAGATCTTATACGCGATCCCCGGAACGTCGGGTACGCCGACGATCGAAAAACGGGCGACGTTCGTGTCCTTCGTGACGCCTCTGATGAACATTTTTTCCATATCTGTAACCTCCTTAACGATCGTGCCGCTTGCACGGGTCAGGCTGGAAAGGACCTCCAGCTCGACGTTATATTTTTTCGCGATTTCCACAGAACGGTTGTTGAGCACCTGCGCGCCGAGCGTAGCCAGCTCAAGCATTTCGTCGTAGGTGATCTCTGTCAGCTTCTTTGCGCCTTTGACCTTGCGCGGGTCGGCGGTATAAACGCCTTCCACATCCGTAAAGATCTGGCAGCGGTCGGCGTGCATGGCTGCGGCGATGGCGACCGCGCTGCTGTCGGAGCCGCCGCGGCCGAGCGTCGTCATATCGTCGTATTTGCAGATGCCCTGGAAGCCGGCGACGATCACGATCTTCTTGTTGCCGATCTCGTTTTTCAGACGGTCGGTGCGGATCTTTTTGATGCGCGCGCTGCCGTAAGTCGAGTTGGTCGAAAAACCTGCCTGCCATCCTAAAAGGGAGACGGCGGGATAGCCGAGCTTTTCGATCGCCATCGCCAGCAGCGCGATGGAGATCTGCTCGCCGGAGCAAAGCAGCATATCCATTTCACGGCGGGAAGGCTTCTCGTTGATCTCCAGGGCTTTTGCGATCAAGTCGTCGGTCGTGTCGCCCTGCGCGGACACCACCACGATCACGTCGTTGCCCTGCTTATACGTGTCGGTCACGATGCGCGCGACGTTCATCACGCGTTCGGCGTTGGCAACGGAAGAGCCGCCGAATTTTTGTACGATCAATGCCATATAGGTTCCTCCAATCAGCAGTCCGCGATATGCAGCACGGACAGGGGTTTGATGCAGTGCAGTGTGCGCAGCTTCGTGCGCAGCGCGCGTTCCGTATCCACGGGTGTGACAAACGCGATCTCGTCGGCGGGAGCGTCCTTGCGCGAGAGCACCTGCACGTCGCCGAATGCGGCGCGCACGGCGGAAAGCGCGTCTGCCGTATGTTCCGCCGAAGCGCGGATATACAGCGAGGTGTTCTGATCGAGGTGATCCACGACGATGTTCTCCGCGGAGCTCTTCCAGCCGAAGGATTTCTTTTGCCGCGTATGCTGGCAGCAGTCGATGATGTCCGCGACGATGGCGCTGGCGGTCGGCAGCTTGCCCGCGCCGCGCCCGTAAAACACCACGTCGCCGGTGGCGTCGCCGCGCACCAGGATGGCGTTGAACACGTCGTTGACGTTCGCCAGCTGGCTGCATGCGGGGACGAGAGAAGGACAGACCATCGCGCTGATGCGGTTTTCGGAAACCTCTTTGGCCATGGCGATCAGCTTGATGACGCCGCCCCAGCTCTTGGCGTATTCGACGTCGGCAAGGTCGATGCCGGTGATGCCCTCGGTATAGACCGCCTCGGGATAAACGTGCTTGCCGTAAATGAGCGAAGCGAGGATGCAGATCTTGCGGCAGGCGTCGTAGCCCTCAACGTCCGCCGTGGGATCTTTTTCGGCGTAACCGTTTGCCTGCGCCATACGCAGCACGGTGTCGAAATCCAGTCCGTCGTCGATCATCTTTGTCAGAATAAAATTGGTCGTGCCGTTCAGGATGCCGTACAGCTCATAGATCTCATTGGCAGCAAGGCACTGGGAAAGCGGACGCAGGATCGGGATGCCGCCGCCGACGCTCGCCTCGAACAGGAAGTTGACGTTATGCTCTTCCGCGATCTGAAGCAGCACGTCGCCCTTGGCGGCGACAAGCTCTTTGTTGGACGAAACGACGCTTTTGCCGGCGGCCAGACAAGCGCTGACGAAATCGAACGCCGGATGCAGACCGCCCATCGTTTCCACGACCACGCGCACGGAATCGTCTTCCAGGATCTTGTTGAAATCCCGGATCATCAAGGATTCGTTCGGATCGCCGGGGAAATCGCGGATATCAAGAATATATTTCAGATCCAAAGAAGGCTGCAAGCTCTTTTTCAGAATACTGTCATGATTTTTTTTCAACACTTCGGCTACGCCGGAACCGACGACGCCGTATCCCATGATGGCTACGTTCATGAGAAAAACCCCCAATCATAAAATACTAACCATTATTATACCACACTGAATTTGTAATGAAAAGGGGGAAAAATAAAAAATATGAAGATTTTTTAAAGATTTCAGATTTCAATTGCTTTTTTTACGGCTTTGGTATAGAATGGTAACAGATTCAAAAAAGGCAGGTGCGGCAGGATGGACGCTGTGGAAAAAAGACGTCGCGTGATCATCAACTTAATATATGCAGGGATCATTTTAGGGTTGATTTATCTGCTCCTCAAGTATGCGTTCTGGATGCTGCTGCCGTTCATCGCCGCCTTCGTGATCGCTGCGATCCTGCAGCGGCCCGTCAATTTCCTTGCAAGTAAAACGCCGCTGAAAAAAGGTCTGCTTTCCGGGATCATGGTGCTGCTGATCGCGGCGATCCTGGTGACGATCCTGGTTTTCACGGGCGCGCGCATCGCGTCGGAGGCGCAGGGCCTGGTCCGCTGGGTCGGAATGCGTCTGCAATCGCTGCCGCAGATCGTGGACGCGATCCATGAAAAGCTGGTCGCGCTTGCGGCGCGGCTTCCGGAGGGACTGAAAACGTCGGCGCAGGAAGGCATCGACGGATTCTTCCAGCGTCTCAACGGTTCGGCGGAGGCCGCCGCGGAGGAAGCGGTGCAGAAGACCTCGGCAGCTTCTCTGCTGGGCGGTATATTCTCCAAGCTGGATCTTTCGATGCTCTCGAAGCCGGTCAGCGGCGTCTGGAATACCGCCAAACAGATTCCGTCCGTTTTGGTAGGCGTGCTGATTTCGATCATTGCCGCCTGTTTCATGACGGCGGGCTATGACGAGATCGTCAACTTCATCAAGCGTCAGATGTCGGTCGAAAAGCGCCATGCGCTGACCGCGTCGAAGGAGATATTCTTTTCGTCCATCCTCAAGATGCTCAAGTCGTACGCGCTGATTATTTGCATCACGTTCGCAGAAATGTTTGTCGGCCTGATGGTGCTCAAGCTGCTCGGCGCGTATACCGGTGAATATGTGGCGACCGTGGCGATCGTGGTGGCGCTGATCGACATTTTCCCCGTACTCGGCACCGGCACCGTCCTGATCCCGTGGTCGATCATTTCGTTCATCACGGGACACGTCGGCATGGGGATCGGCCTGCTGGTTCTGTATGCGGTCATCACCGTGATCCGCCAGATCATCGAGCCGAAACTCGTTGCCGCCAACCTCGGTCTGCCGCCCATCGTCACGTTGATGTGCATGTATATCGGCCTGCAGCTGTTCGGCGTGCCGGGTATTTTCATCATGCCGCTTCTTGTTACGATGGTCAAGCTCCTCAACGATCGCGGCATCATCCACGTCTGGAAGACCAAGGCACAGGAGCCGCTGCCCGAAACGACGGAACCGTCGCCGGAGGAACCGGCGGAAAGCTGAGCGCAAACCCGCCAAAACAAACCGTCGGAGGCGTTTTTTCGGCGAATGCGCAAAGGACACAGAAAAATATCAAAAAAACTCTTGACGAAACCAAAAAACTGTGGTATAGTATTTGAGCATCCGAAAGGATCCCCTGTGCTGGTGTAGCTCAGTTGGTAGAGCAGCTGATTTGTAATCAGCAGGTCGGGGGTTCGAGTCCGTCCACCAGCTCCAATTCTCGGCCAAAACTGAATATGGAAGAGTTCCCGAGCGGCCAAAGGGAGCAGACTGTAAATCTGCCGTCACTGACTTCGGTGGTTCGAATCCACCCTCTTCCACCACGCCGGAACGACTATTTTGATACAATGTAGTCGTTCCGGATTTTTCTTTGCAATCGTTGATATATAAGGGCTTGCGACACTTTAGGGGTTCAAACTAAATACGAAACACAGCGCAGGATGGTCTGTTTTGAGGCTGTCCTGCGCTTTTTTTGTTTACACCGAAAATGTTTCACGGAAATTTGCTGACGCACACCCGACGCAAATTTTGCCGTTTTTGGGGTCATATTGTTCGCTTTAGTAGCACACTCCGACGCAACTCTGACGCAAATTTTGGTCGATTTTGGCTTTATTGTTCGCATGAGTTCAAGGGAATTTCAACTTTTTTCTCGTTTTTATCCTTACTTTTGCCTTTTTCGCCGCCTAAGTAATGAAGGAGGTTTTTGAGAATGACAGAAACACAGAAAAAAGCAGCTCTGAAAATGCTCAACGCAGGCGTGGATATTGCGGAAATCGCTGCCGACTTTGGCGTGCCGATCACAACGCTGAAATCCTTTTATTTGCGCGGCGGCGAACAGGACGCAGTTGTAAAGCCGGAAACCGGCAACTGCAAATGGTGCGGAACCGAATTCAAATATCCGCACCACGGCCGCGAGAAACGCTTCTGCTGCCGTCATTGCTACAACCAGTGGTGGCACGCCGTACATGACGGTCGGAAAGCGTATCGCCGTACATGCCCGACTTGCGGCAAGGTGTTCACGGTTTACGGCAACAAGCGACAGAAGTACTGCTCGGTCGGGTGCTTTCAGGCGGCGCGGAAGGCGGGTGGCAAAGGTGAATGAGGATCTATTCAGGTCGCTGCTGGCATACAAAAGCATTATGGCGCAGGCGAAGATTCTGCTTCGCAAAGGTATCATCACGCGGAGAGAGTACACGCATTTTGATACAATGTTCGCCAAAAAATACGGACTATCTTTGGATAGTATTTTCCGAGAAAAAAGTTGAAGTGTATCCTGTTTAGAGTAAATATGGTGTCGGAGGTGACGAGTCAAATGGAAATAAAAAAACTACCGACTTTTCCGACACTAATGAAGAAAAAACAGGTTGCCGCATACGCCCGTGTGTCTTCCGGCAAAGACGCCATGCTGCATTCCCTTTCGGCGCAGATCAGCTATTACAGCGCGTACATACAGAAACGACCGGAGTGGCTGTATCGCGGCGTATACGTGGATGAGGCGATCACGGGAACTAAAACGGAACGACCGGAATTCCAGCGGCTTCTCGCTGATTGCCGCGCCGGGAAGATCGACATGGTCATCACAAAGTCCATTTCTCGGTTTGCCCGGAACACCGTCACGCTGCTCGAAACAGTGCGCGAACTGAAGGCTCTTGACATCGATGTATTTTTCGAGGAACCAAACATTCACACGTTGAGCGCAGCCGGTGAAATGATGCTGACGCTGCTGGCGTCCGTTGCGCAAGAAGAGAGCCGCATGACGAGTGAGCGTATGAAGTGGCGCGTGCGGAAAAACTTTGAAGAAGGCGTTCCGTGGAACTCGAAGCTGCTGGGGTACAGACTGGTCGGCGATCGGTATGTAATCGTGCCGGATGAAGCAAACACCGTCAGACGGATTTACAGCCTTTTCCTTTCCGGCATGGGGCCGTTGAAAATCGCAAAGGTTCTGAACGACGAGGGCAGGCTGACCAGCGAGGGCTATTCGTGGCAACCGAACGGCGTATCTGCGATTCTGCGAAACGACGCCTACACAGGAAACCTCACGTTGCAGAAAACATTCCGCATTGATCACATTTGCAAAACGCCGCGCAAAAACGACGGGGAGTGCGCTGTGTACAAAGTGGGCGAATCCCACGACGCAATCATCCCGCAGGAAACGTTTGACGCGGTGCAGACGGAAATCGCAAGGCGCGCTGAAGAATGGAAACACGACGAGCCGAAAACGAGCGTGTTTACGGGAAAACTGCGCTGCGCGAACTGCGACAAGAATTATCGCCGACGCACGGTTCGCCGGGGTCATGTTTGGCAGTGCGCGACGTATGCGCTGAAAGGTAAAATCGCGTGCGCGTCAAAGCAGGTGCCGGAGGATACGCTGATGCAGTCAGCCGCCATTGCACTCGGCTTGCCTGCGTTTGACGCAGAAGCGTTTGAGGAGAAAATCACCGACGTACTGGTATGCGGTGGAAACAAACTGATCTTCCGTTTTTACGACGGAAGCGAAAAAGAAGTTGTCTGGCGGGATCGTTCCCGGAGCGAAAGCTGGACGGACGAAATGAAACAGAAAGCGAGGGACAAGACCTATGGCCGTTATCACAAAAATACCGGCGACGAAGAACAAGTTCACATCGGCATCGGTGTCGCAGACGCATAAACGCCGCGTTGCTGCATATGCCCGTGTGTCCACGGATAAGGAAGAGCAGCTCAACAGCTACAAAGCTCAGGTAGATTATTACAAGAAATATATCCAGAACAACGATGAATGGGAATTTGTCGATGTGTATGCCGACGAAGGTATCACGGGGACAAGCACGAAAAG
Organism: Clostridia bacterium; assembly: GCA_017449935.1. Classification (GTDB taxonomy): domain Bacteria; phylum Bacillota; class Clostridia; order Oscillospirales; family Acutalibacteraceae; genus UBA1425. Next base: position 1,444 of record JAFSYP010000116.1, on the reverse strand, counting down.
CCGTAAGCGTTTTCAGGAAATGATCGACGACGCGGTCGCGGGAAAAATCGACCTGATTATCACAAAATCAGTATCCCGTTTTGCCCGGAACACGGTCGATACACTCGTTAATATCCGAAAGTTGAAAGATGCAGGCGTCGAGTGTTATTTTGAAGAACAGGGCATTTGGACATTTGACAGCACGGGTGAACTGATGATCACAATGCTCTCCTCTATCGCCCAGGAAGAAGCTCGCAACATTTCCGAAAACGTTACATGGGGACACCGTAAACGGTTTGAAGACGGAAAGATGATGCTGGCGTACAAACGCTTCCTTGGTTATGACCGTGGGGAAGACGGCAGGCCGGTTATCAATCCAAAGGAAGCAGAAGTCGTTCGGCAAATTTACAGATGGTTTATCGAAGGCAAGACACCGTTTATGATCTGTAAGGAATTGGAGGCGCAGGGAATCAAAACGCCCGGAGATAAAGAGAAGTGGCAGCGCAGCACGATTATCAGCATACTCTCCAATGAAAAATACAAAGGTGATGCACTGCTGCAGAAGAGCTTCACGGTGGATTTTCTGACGAAAAAGACAAAAAAGAACGAGGGCGAGGTTCCGCAGTATTATGTCGAGGGCAGCCACCCCGCCATCATCGATCCGAAGGAATGGGATTACGTACAGGCGGAACTTGCACGCCGCAAAATCATCGGCAAGGCTTACAGCGGCACGAGCGTGTTTTCATCCCGGCTGGTTTGCGCCGACTGCGGAGAGTTCTTCGGGCAGAAAGTGTGGCATTCCACCGACGCATACCGGAAAGAAATATGGCGCTGCAACCACAAGTTCGACGGAGAAAAACAATGCAGCACACCGCACCTTATCGTTGAGCAGATCCAGAGCCTGTTTCTGCAGGCGTACAACGAGCTGATGCAGGACCGCAGTCAGGTGATCTCCGACTGTGAGGAAATGCGCAATGCTTTGCTGGACACTTCGAATATACAGGCGCAGATTGCGAAAGTGGATGAAGAGCTTGAAGTGACTGCCGCACTGGTCGCCGCCGCCGTCAAGGAGAACGCCACGCTGCCGCAGTCACAGGAAGAGTATAACAAGAAATACGCCGCGCTTGAGGAGCGCTTTTTGGAGCAGAAAGACAAACGCGCCATGCTCGAAGCAAAGATCGAGGAAAGAAAAGCGAGAGCGCATGAACTGGACTTGTTCATGGACACTCTCGCAGAACGCGATTTGCTGTTGGAAACATGGGACGATCAACTTTGGCTGACACTTGTCGAAAAAGGCACCGTTCTCCCGGACGGCAGCATCAGCTTCCTGTTCAAGGACGGGACGGAGATACTGGCGGTGGAGTAAATGAATACGGACAAAAGAAATCGGCGCAGATAAGTAGATTGCTGCTTTTTGCGCCGGTTTTGTTATCAATTCCGATAATACCCCTTATGAGAAAATCGG
>JAFSYP010000016.1 GCA_017449935.1 Clostridia bacterium | reverse complement strand
GATCATGATCGAGGGCGACGCCAACGGCCGCGGCTTCCAGTACCCGATCCCGACCTATTCCATCACGCGCGATTTCGACTGGTCCGACACCGAAAACAACCGTCTTCTGTTTGAAATGACCGCCAAATACGGCACGCCGTATTTCTCCAACTACATCAACTCCGACATGGAGCCCTCCGACGTGCGCTCGATGTGCTGCCGTCTGCGTCTGGACCTGCGCGAGCTGCGCAAGAAGTCCGGCGGTTTCTTCGGCTCGGGCGAGAGCACCGGCTCCGTCGGCGTCGTGACGATCAACATGCCGCGCATCGCGTATCTCAGCGAGACCGAGGCCGAGTTCTACCACCGCCTGGACAAGCTGATGGACATCGCCGCGCGCTCTCTGAAGGTCAAGCGCACCGTCATCACGAAGCTGCTGGAAGAAGGTCTGTACCCCTACACCAAGCGTTACCTCGGCACGTTCGACAACCACTTCTCCACAATCGGACTGGTCGGCATGAACGAAGCGTGCCTGAACGCCAAGTGGCTGCGCAAGGATCTGACGACCGAAGAAGCGCAGGAATTCACGAAGGACGTACTCAACCACATGCGCGAGCGTCTGTCCGACTATCAGGAGCAGTACGGCGATCTGTATAACCTCGAAGCGACGCCCGCCGAATCGACGGCATACCGTCTGGCGAAGCACGACGTCAACCGCTTCGGCGACATCATCACCGCCAACATGAACGGCACGCCGTACTATACCAACAGCTCACACCAGCCCTACGGCAATACTGAGGACGTGTTCTCCGCGCTCGACATTCAGGACGAGCTTCAGACGCTCTACACCTCCGGCACGGTGTTCCATATGTTCCTGGGCGAGAAGATGCCCACATGGAAGTCCGCCGCGAACCTCGTGCGCAAGGTCGCCGAGAATTACAAGCTGCCCTACTACACGCTGTCGCCGACGTACTCCGTTTGCCGCAACCACGGCTACATCACGGGCGAGGTGTACACCTGCCCCGAATGCGGTGAGACGACCGAGGTATACAGCCGTATCACCGGCTACTACCGTCCGGTACAGAACTGGAACGAGGGTAAGGCGCAGGAGTTCAAGGACAGAAAGGTCTACGACACGGCGCATTCCGTGCTGCCGGAGAAGCGCCGCAGGATGCACGAAGTCGCCGCAATTACGGCGCCCGACGCGCCTGCCGCCGAGCCGACCTCCCGCGTGCTGCTGTTCGCCACAAAGACCTGCCCCAACTGCAAGGTCGCGGACGCGCTGCTGACGAAAGCCGGTATCCCGTTTGAGAAGATCATCGCGGACGAGAATCCCGACGCGGCGACCGCATACGGCGTCAAGCAGGCGCCCACGCTGATCGTCGAGCAGGGCGGCGACGCGGAGAAGATCGTCAACCTCTCGAACATCAAAAAGTTCATCGAGCAGCAAAAGCAGGCGTGACGAAAACGCAGAAGCCGAAACGAACAGAATAGAAAAAGGGGGCTGTCGCACTAAGACAGCCCCTTCTTCATTCGGGGGAAAGTATCCTCCCGATAATCACTCTACATTCCCGAAAAACGGCCTTTGGCAAACGCCTGCGGCAGTTCATATTCGCCCTGCTTCTCTTCCAATCGGCTGATGCAGAACAATCGCGGTACGATCCCTTCCTCACACTCCTTAATGAAAGCGTCAAGAGAAAACGGGAGCATGATACAACGCGACAAAGCTTCTTCTTTTGAGACCTGACGGGCAACGCCTTCATATCCGTCATGATAACTTCCGAACGCCGAAACGATAAAGAATTTTTTGGCTGACGTATCGTAAAACGTCATTTCAAACGAACTGTATGGACTTTCATATATCAGCACATACCTGTCCTCAAATGTGTTCCTGCAAAACTTTTCCTCCGCCGCACGGATCTCTTCCTGCGAAAAGTATTGCTGTACAATCTCAGGGCAACCGGCATTCAGATCATACATAAGCCGCTTTTCCCAAGCGGCGTCTGTGCTGAGGATCTCGCCTTTTTCTGTAAAGAAATAAAGCTCTTTCCCGTCCGAACCGGCAGCCAGCAGTCTGTTTCTATCTGCTTTTTCGTTCATCCAGTGCGCCGACGGCGGCTGAATATAACGCAATCCGACGCCGTTATCGGGAAACGCCATCACACCGTCTGCGGCTTGAAACAGATAGATCGCAGATTGCCTTTCTCCAAGCGGCAAGAAGCCGTCATGCCGCTCTTCTTTTACGGTAACCGCCGGACGACCGATTTCGTTAAGGCCCTCTGTTGTTGCGGGCGTAAGTTGTATGCCCTGCTTCTGTAAATACCCGCAAAGCAAATCCCGATATTTCAGATAACGCTCTCTTAATCCGATGAGCTCTTTTTTTCGACATTCTTCACAAAAGCCGGCGTAAGACGAATGGGCAGGACTCTCTTTGCCGCAGCCTTTGCACGGAATCATTCGTTCTTTTTGCGTTAAGTCGAGCGGGGGCTTCTGTTTTCTGAACCGATTAAAAAAGCGCACAGCCTTCACCTCTTGACAATATGTACGGTCCTCAAAGCTGAATTACCTCAAATATTTCTGCTGTGAATCAATTATACACGAAGCGTATAAAATGTCAAACGCTTCGCCGCTTCCCGCGCCGATCGCCGAGCCGGACGGCGACGCGGAGAAGACTGTCAACCTCACGAGCATCAAATAGTCCATCGAGCAGTCAAAACAGGCGTAACGAAAACGCAAAAAACGGGCTGCCGTTTCCGGTGCAGGATGCGGCAGCCCGTATTGTTTTCTTTTATTCTACTTTTCCAGATCCGCACAGGACACCCATACGGCGGGGCGCACGGCAAGACTGCGGTCGACCGGCTGGCCGATATAGCTGATGCTGCCGTCCGCCAAAACACGCGACGCGGCCGTGCCGTCATACCCGGGCGTGCGCAGCCACCACACGCATCCGCCGCTCGGCGCGCTCGCGCCGTGCGTCTCGGCAAACGCCGTCGGCGTGCAGCGGCGCGCTTCCTGCGAATCGAAAAGCTCGTCCGCCTCCGGTATGCTCAGCAGGAATACGTGCGACTTCGTCTGCTTGCCGGGATCTGTATCGAACAGCGCGTTGGCGTCCGGCGTAACGTCGGTCGAAAGAACGATGCATTTTTCCGCCGCGGAAAACGCTTCGCCGTAAAACGCCTCGTTCAGCCACTGGTTTATCGCGCTGTAATCCCACGTCGCCATAGCGCCGCTGGTGTGGAAGGGCGAACAGTCCAGCGCGTATTTGCTGATCAGCAGCAGCCGGTCTTCTTCGCGCTGAAGCACGATCCACTCAATCTCTTCCGAGCCGTTCATCGCGTTGCTGTCCTGCTCGTAGGCGCCGAACCGGACGGTCTCGCCCTTCTGCGCGCTCTGCATCACAGGCACGCAGGTCTGCATCGCATGCCGCCGGTTCTGCCGCGGGATGATCACAGCCATGAATAACGTGACCGCCGCAACGCCCGCAACGATCAGCAGCACCAGCGCCGCGACAAGAACGCGCTTTCCCGCAGACAGCGTTCGCGCTTCATTCTCCGCCGCCGGAGCCGAGTCTATTGTTGTTTTCGCATCGTCGCGCATCTTCCGGACCCCCTCGCTTTTTTTACAGTATACGCCCGACAAATCAAAACCGGTTGACGCGGTCATAACAGATTTGTCACAAACGCGCAGGTTTCACTGTAAAAACGGTCGCGTCTGAATTAAAAACACGCAGAATGATCACTTGCCGGGGTACGCGCCCATCACGGCGACCATGATCGCCTTGTGCGCGTGCAGACGGTTCTCCGCCTCGTCGAAGATCTCCGCGGCGTGCTTCTCGAACGTCTCGGCCGTGATCTCCTCCTCGCGGTGGGCAGGCAGACAGTGCAGCACGATCGCGTCGGGATGCGCCAGCTTCATCAGCTCTTCGTTGATCTGGTAGCCCGCAAACGCGATCTGACGCTTGGCGGTCTCCTCCTCCTGTCCCATCGACGTCCATACGTCCGTCACCAGCACGTCCGCGTCCGCGGCGCCCTGCTTCGGAGCGCTGCACAGCTCGAATTTATCGCCGTACCCCGCGGCGAAGTCCAGCACTTCCTGCGCGGGACGGTAGTCGTCCGGGCAGACGGCGCTCATGGACATGCCGGTCTTGAGCGCGCCGACGATCAGAGAGTTCGCCATATTGTTGCCGTCGCCGATGTAGCACATCTTCAGTCCTTCGGTCTTGCCTTTGTATTCGCGGATCGTCAGCAGATCGGCGATGACCTGCGTCGGATGGCAGAAATCCGTCAGGCCGTTGATGATCGGCACAGAGCCGTACTTCGCCAGATCCTCCACATAGGACTGGTCGAACGTGCGGATCATCACGCAGTCAAAGTAGCGCGAGAGCACGCGGATGGTGTCCTGCACCGTCTCGCCGCGTGCGATCTGCGTATCGTTCGCATTGAGGAACGCGCCGTAGCCGCCGAGCTGGAACGCGCCGACCTCAAACGACGTGCGCGTGCGTGTCGAAGCCTTCTGGAAGATCAGCGCAACGGCTTTGCCGTCGAGATATTTGTGGGGGACGCCGTGCTTCTGCTTGTATTTCAGATCCGCGGCAATATCGAGCAGTTCGTTGATCTCGGCGGGCGAGAGATCCAGCAGCTTGAGAAAATGTTTCATGAGAACAGTACCTCCAATGTATGTGTTGCAAGTTCGATCTGGTGCAGAACGGATGCGGGCGAAGGCCCTCCCTCGGACGTGCGCGCGGCGACGCACGTTTCCAGCGCGATCGCGTCATAGACGTCCTGTGAGAACAGATCGCTGTATTCGCGCAGCGTTTTGAGCGGGATCGCCTCCAGGACCGTGTCGTTTTGCACGCACCAGCCGACGAGCGAGCCGGATATCTTGTACGCGTCGCGGAACGGCATCCCCTTCTTGGTCAGGTAATCCGCAAGGTCCGTGGCGTTGATAAAGCCTTTGGCGGCCGCTATACGCATATTCTCGCGCTTGACGGTCATCGTATCGAGCATGGGGATAAACGTCACCAGACATTCGCGCAGCGTGTCCACCGCGTCGAAGACGGCCTCCTTATCCTCCTGCATATCTTTGTTATACGCGAGCGGCAGTCCCTTCATCATGGTAAGCAGCGTCGTCAGGTCGCCGTATACGCGGCCGGTCTTGCCGCGGATCAGCTCCGTGACGTCGGCGTTCTTTTTCTGCGGCATGATGCTCGACCCGGTCGTAAAGCCGTCGTCCAGCTCGATGAAGCGGAATTCCCAGCTGCACCAGAGGATGATCTCCTCCGAAAAGCGGCTCAGATGCATCATGGCGATTGAGACGGCGGACGCCAGCTCGATACAGAAATCGCGGTCGGAAACGCCGTCGAGACTGTTTTCGCACGGCGCGTCGAAGCCGAGCAGCGCGGCCGTCATTTTGCGGTCGATGGGATACGTCGTCCCGGCGAGCGCGCCGCAGCCCAGCGGCATCCGATTCATGCGGCGGCGGCAGTCGTTCATGCGCTCGACGTCGCGCAGCAGCATACTGACATACGCCATCAGATGATGGCCGAACGTGATCGGCTGCGCGCGCTGCAGGTGCGTATAGCCCGGCATGATCGCGTCGGCGTACGCTTCGGCTTTCCGAAGCAGCGTTTCGATCAGCTCCCGCAGCAGCGCGTTCAGCGCGTCGATCTCGTCCCTGAGATACAGCCGCGTGTCCACCGCCACCTGATCGTTGCGGCTGCGCGCGGTGTGCAGACGCTTGCCCGCGTCGCCGATGCGCGCGGTCAGCTCCGCCTCGATAAACATATGGATGTCCTCGGCGTCGTTGTCCATCGTCAGCTTGCCGCTCTCGATGTCCGTGAGGATGCCGGCGAGACCGTCGACGATCTGCTGCGCATCCTCGGCGGAGATGATCCCCTGCGCGGCGAGCATCTTGGCGTGCGCCGTGCTGCCGGCGATATCGTGCGCGTACATGCGCCGGTCAAACGGCAGCGAGGTATTGAAGCTGTTCACGCGCTCGTCGGTCTCCTTTTGGAACCGGCCTGCCCAAAGTTTCATGGTCCTTGTTTACGCAAACCGCTCCGGTCGGACGTCCGCCGCGCACGGCTCGCGTATCATCCTTTCTTTATTCTTCTTTGCCGAAAAGCGCAAAGATCAAAAAACGGGGAGCTGTGAAGCCCCCCGAAAGGTACGCCCTGTTTGTATTTTACTTGTTTTCTCTGCGGCTGTCAAGCATGGCTTTGATTTTGATCGGCAGACCGAACAGATTGATGAAGCCGGCGCTGTCAGCCTGATTGTAGTCCTCATCCTCGCCGAAGGAAGCGGTCACGTCGTCGTACAGCGTGTAGGGGCTGGTCAGACCGGCCGGGATGATGTTGCCCTTGTAGAGCTTGAGCCGGACGTCGCCGGTGACGGTCTGCTGCGTTTCGTCGACGAACGCCTTGAGCGCGTCCATCAGCGGGGTGAACCACTTGCCGTTGTAGACCGTTTCGGCCATCTTCTGCGCGACGATCGCCTTGAAGTGCATCGTATCCTTGTCCAGACAGATGCTCTCGAGCAGCTCGTGCGCCTTGTAGAGGATGGTGCCGCCGGGCGTCTCGTACACGCCGCGGCTCTTCATGCCGACCAGACGGTTCTCGACGATGTCGAGGATGCCGACGCCGTTTTTGCCGCCGAGCTCGTTGAGCTTTTCGATCATCGTCACGCCGTCGAGCGCTTCGCCGTTGAGCTTCGCGGGCACGCCCTTTTCAAAGGAGATCGTGATATAGGTCGGCTCGTCCGGCGCCTTTTCGGGCGTGACGCCCATTTCGAGGATCGCGTCGTACTTCGGCTCGTTGGCGGGGTCCTCCAGATCGAGGCCCTCGTGCGAGAGATGCCACAGGTTCTTGTCCTTGGAGTAGTTGGTCTCCCGGGTGATCTTCAGCGGAATGTTGTGTGCTTCGGCATAGTCGATCTCTTCATCCCGGGACTGGATGCTCCACTCCCGCCAGGGAGCGATGATGGGCATGTCGGGGGCAAAGTGCTTT
>JAFSYP010000115.1 GCA_017449935.1 Clostridia bacterium | reverse complement strand
ATTCTGTGGTGAGCGCGCGGCAGGTATGGACGCTGTATCGATCGAATTCGGGATCTTTTTCGGCTTTCCAGACGTCGCTTCCGAGCAGCGGCGGCGCGATCAGCAAAATGCGGTTCGCAGGAACGTGCGACTCCAGAACGCACAGCAGCGCGCGCATATCCTCCGCGATCTGCCGCGGCGTCAGGGCGTACGCTGTCTTGCAGTCGTTCGTGCCGAGCATGACGATCGCCGCGTCGGGCTGCCGATCATGCAGCAGCGCCCGCAGGGCTTCAAGACCGTTTCGATTCGGACGCGACGCGTCCTCATGCGCGATCGTCCGCCCGCACAGACCTTCTTCCCAAAAGCGGACGTCCGGACAGGCCGACTGCAGCCTGCCCGTCCAGCGCACGTCCTGCGGGTATTGTTCGGCAGGGTCGGAGCCGGGGATCAGTCCCCATGTGTTGGAATCACCGAAAACAAGAACTGTCTTCATTTATATCACATCCTCATCAGATGAACAGACTCATATCCGACTGTTCGCCGGAGCCGAGGAAGGTGGATACGCCGCCCAGTTCGACGCCGTCGATCAGTTCCTCTTTGCGGATGCCCATAATATCCATCGACATCTGGCACGCCACCAGCCGCACGCCGTGCGCGATCGCCGAGTCGATCAACTCTTCCAATGAACTTACGCCCTTGCTTTTCATGATGGCGCGGATCATCTTTGCGCCGGCGCCGCCCATATTCATGCGCGACAGACCGAGCTGCCCTGTGCCGCGCGGCATCATGAAGCCGAACATGCGCTCGATGAACGCCTTTTTGACTCTGACTGTTTTCGGACGGCGCAGGATGTTGAGCCCCCAGAAGGTGAAGAAGATCGTGACTTTTCTGCCCATCGCAGCGGCGCCGTTCGCCATGATGAACGCGGCGATCGTCTTGTCGAGGTCGCCGGAAAACACGACGAACGTCTTGTCGTTCTGCGCGGCGGCGGGCGTTTCAGCTGCAGCCGTCCGGCGCGTGACATCGGCGCGGATCACGCCGCCCGTAAAGGAGATGCTGTCCAGACGGTTGCCCGTGCGTTCGCACCAGATCCGGATATCGGAGTAAAAGGCGTCCTCCGTGGCTTCCACATGTATTTTTGTCCCGTCCGGCTTATCCCGCAGAAAGTCGGCGACCTTGACGATCGGACCGGGACATTTCAATCCTTTGGCGTCGATAAAGGTCGGTTCCGCGGGCGTTTCTTTCGGCGCGGTCTGCGGCTGTGCGTCAGTTGATTCGGTCAGCTTTCGGTATGCGTTGTAGCCGCCCTCGACGTGCGAGACGTCGTACCCGCGGTCGGCGAGGATCTCCGCGATCTGCTCGCTGAAATCACCGACGCGGCAGTAGACGATGACCGGCTTGTCTTTGGGGACGTCGTCCAGTTTCGTCACAAACTGCGAAAAGGGAATGTTGATCGCGCCTTCGATGCCGCTGACCAGCAGCTCGTCCGGCTCCCGCAGATCGACCAGCGTATAGTTTTTGTAGTCCAGTGCGGCGAATTCTTCCGCCGTGATCGTTTTGAATGTGTTTTCCATGGCCTTTTACTCCTGGATGATTAGGTTTTCTTTGCGAACTGTGCCGCTCTCTATATGAAAGGCGTTCAGCACCGGCGTTTTTCCGGCAAGGGAGAGGATACAGTACGTCGCGGCTTTGTCGAACGCCAGCCGGATATCCTCCGCGGACGGACGGGACGGCGTCGCCGGATGGGAATGCCAGTTGCCGAGCGGCTTCAGGCCGCTTTGCCGCATATCGCGGATCGCGGAAAGCTGTTCCTGCGGGTTCAGACTGAAATGCTCCGCAGCGTGATCCGTGTTTTCCAATACATATACCTTGCGGATGCTGCGCACGCCGTCTTCGTCCGTTCCGGCAAGCAGACCGCATGCCTCCTGCGGCGCTCGTGTCTGTGCCTCGCGCAGCATGGTTTCATAGTCGTTTCGCGAAAGGCGGATCGTCATGGGCTGCCCGCCCCCTTGAGATCACAGGCAGGCAGTTCGTAATCGATCAGCTCCGTGATGGTCGGATGATCCGAACAGACGGCGCATCCGCTGTCACGTTTCGGCAGCTTCGCCGTGTGGAAGTTCATGATCAGCGCGTCAAAGATCAGCAGCCGTCCGGTCAGCAGTTCGCCCGCGCCGGTGATATATTTGATCGCCTCCAACGCCTGCAAACAGCCGATCACACCTGCCATCGCGCCGACGACGCCCGCTTCGCGGCAGGTCGGGACGGCGCCTTTGGGCGGCGGGTTTTTGAACACACAGCGGTAACACGGCGTCTCGTGCGGAATGACGGTCATCAGCTGCCCTTCAAAGCGGATGATCCCCGCGTGTGTGAAGGGTTTGTCCGCCATCACGCAGGCGTCGTTGATGAGAAACTTCGCCGGGAAATTGTCGGTGCCGTCCAGCACGTAATCGTAATCTTTGAGGATGTCGAGGATGTTCCTGCTGGTGATGAATTCGTTGTACGTCCGCACGTCCACGTCCGGATTGATCGCCTGCATCGTTTCCTTTGCGGATTCGACCTTGGGCTTTCCGAGATCGTTCGTCGTGTGAATGATCTGACGCTGCAGATTGGATAAGTCGACAACGTCCGCGTCGGCAATACCAATCTGTCCGACGCCCGCGGCGGCAAGGTACATCGCGGCAGGCGCGCCGAGTCCGCCCGCACCGATGATCAGCACTTTTGCGGCGGCGAGCTTTTTCTGCCCTTTTACGCCTATATCTTTGAGGATGATGTGGCGGGAATAGCGCTCGAGTTGTTCATTCGTAAAGATCATTGTCCGCCTCCCATGTAGTAGAGGAACTCCACCACGTCGCCGTCGTGCAGAACGGCTCGATCGAAAGCGTCCTTCTGCACGAACTGCTCGTTCACCGAAACGCTGACGTATTCCGGCATTTCCACGTTTTCGTAAACCAGAAGCTGCGCGACCGTTGTGTCTTCCGGGACTTCGCGGCGTTCGCCGCTGACGATAATGTTCATAATTCGACTCCTTTTTGTGTATTTGCCGTCAAATCTTTAATCACTTCTCCGGCGATAATCAATCCGACCACCGACGGGACAAAGGCGTTGCTGCCGGGCACCTGACGACGCTGGGTGCATTTTCGCGCCGTACCGGGCGGACAGATGCAGTGCGCGCGGCAGCTGATGGTCATATCGTCGATCGGCGTGATGGGCGGTTCTTTGGAATAAACGACCTTTAATTTGCGTATGCCCATGCATTTGAGCTCATGCCGCATGACCTTTGCAAGAGGGCATACGGACGTCTGATAGATGTCGGCAACCTCAAACGCCGTGGGATCGACCTTGTTGCCCGCGCCCATCGAGGAGATGATCGGCGTCCCGGCGGCGTCCGCATTCTGTACAAGCGCGAGCTTTCCGGTTACAGTGTCGATCGCATCCACGATATAGTCATATGCCGTGAAATCAAACTGATCCGCGGTTTCCGGCGTGTAGAAGGTTTTGTATGTAGTGACCTTGATATCGGGATTAATCTCCGCGATCCGCTGTGTCGCAACGTCAACTTTGTACTGCCCGACCGTTTTGCGTGTGGCATAGATCTGCCGGTTTATATTGGTCAGGCAGATCTTGTCGTCGTCGATCAGATCGACCGCGCCGATCCCGGAGCGAACCAGCGCCTCAACCGTGTAACCGCCTACGCCGCCGATCCCGAACACTGCCACACGCGCCCGCCGCAGCTTTTCCATAGCCTCCTTGCCAAACAGAAGCTCCGTTCGTGAAAATTGATTCAGCATTCTCTTGACGTCCCTCAATCTTTAATGTATAGCAAACCTATCGAAATAATGTATTATAAGTATAAGGGATTTGACGGACATTGTCAATATGCCGACACATTCTTCTTTTGCATAGCGGAGTATAGGCAGAATCTATATGCCGCCTCGAAAGAAACAAACAGAACACCGAAATCAGCAAACCGGCACAAAGGAACGTGATACACGCTCTTTTGTTCCGGTTTCGATTTTAGTGTGATAACGGCTTTATTCGTTCGTGTCGGTTTAGCGGATACGGATGCCGTTTTCTTTCCGATTGCTATTGCACTTCCCGCATGATTATGGTAATATTATAATGAAAAAACAGAGCAAGCTGTATCCGTACAAGGAGGATGAATGATGAAAAAGATCTGGAAGCAGGCAGCGGCGATTTTGCTGGCGGTCATTCTGGTCGTCGGCGTCGCGCCGATCGGTGCGCACTCAAAGAACGCGGCAAGCGGTTTGACCTTGCAGGCGAGCGCGGCGACGTATTCCGGCAAATGCGGAGAAAACGTCAACTGGAATCTCAACACGAGCACCGGCGTGCTGTCCGTCACCGGTACGGGCGAAATGGCAGACTATACCTATGACACCGCAAGACCGTGGGATGCCCACAGCGCCGGCGTAAAAACGCTCACGATCGGAAACGGCGTGACGCGCATCGGCAATCATGCGTTCCAGGACTGCACGAACCTTGCCGCCGTGACGATCGCGGACAGTGTGACGGAGATCGGGGAGTTTGCTTTCTCCGGCTGCACGAGCCTTGCCGCCGTGACGATCCCGCAGAAAGTGACGCGTATCGAGGACGGCGCATTCTACGGCTGCACGAGTCTTGCTGCGATCACCGTGGATGCAACGAATCCGGCGTACTGCAGTGATGCAAGCGGCGTTTTGTACAACAAAGAGAAAACGACGCTGATCCAATACCCTGCCGGCAATGCGCGTACGTCCTTTACGATCCCGGCCGGTGTGACGCGCATCGGAGATATGGCTTTCTACGGTTGCGCGAGTCTTGCCGCCGTGACGGTCCCGGCCGGCGTGACGCGCATCGGTGATCACGCGTTCCACGCGTGCGCGAACCTTGCCGCCGTGACGATCCCGGACAGCGTGACGGAAATCGGCTTCCTGGCTTTCTACGAGTGCACGAGCCTCGCCGCCGTGACGATCCCGGACGGCGTGACGGAGATCGGCTCCCTGACTTTTTACAACTGCGAGAATCTTGCTTCCGTGACGATCGGGAGCGGCGTGACGCGCATCGGGACGGGCGCGTTCCTGGGCTGCAAGAGTCTTGCCGCCGTGAATTACCGCGGGAGCGAGCAGGATCGGCAAAAGATCTCGGTCGACGGTCGCAACGCTTCGCTGCTGCAGGCATCGTGGCAATATATCGGCGCTGCCGATGCAAGGATCATCCGCGGCAATCCCTCTGACGGACGTAAGGAATACCCTTACCGCGCTACGGTGACCTTCTTTGTCGAAGTGCCCGAAGGCGGCAGCGTGCAGTGGTACGTGGACGGGGAGCCCGCGGGCAATGACGCGACCCTGACTGTCAAGAACAAAAAGAAGAGCTATAGCGTGAAAGTCGTCGTCACTTCGTCCGGCGGCACGCCGACGACGGATGAAGAACAGGTAACGATCAAGACCGACTTCTGGAGTAAAGTCGTCTGGTTCTTCACGCATCTTCTGTTCCCGGCCAGATTCAGGATCGAGCAGTAAACAAACGGCCGCGGCTTGTTTGCGGCACGAGATCCCAACGTTATTCAAACCCGCAATCCGGGACACCGCGCCTTGGGTTGTGGGTTTCTTGTTGCGGATCGTACACAGTTTTTCTCAAAGCTGTCTTCGATTGAGTAAGGCGATCAAGAAGAAACTGCATTATATCAGAAAACAGCAACCGGCACAATGGTTCGTATCTCTACGGGCATTTGTGCCGGTTATTTATCTTGCTAAATTGGTTAAACGACCGTCCCGGACGGTTCTGCCGTCAATTTGCTTTTACCGTGCAAATCGCGCACGAGTACGGCGCGATATGTTCGATCACGACGCTGTCGCCGGCAAGCCGTCCTTCGCAGTTGATGAATTCCGCAGAAGCAAAGCCCGCCCCGACCCGCACGGCGGCGTTTTCGATCGCGTCGTCAAAAAAGTTGCCGATCAGCACGGCGCGTTCGCCTTCGCTTTCCCGACAGAGCAGATAGGCGTCGGGACAGCCGAAAAGATACGCGGGCAGTTCTCCGCCGAAATACCGCACGGCGCGTTCGATCTGACTTGCCCGCGTGTACTGTCTGAACGCGTGATCGCCCGCGTAGTGCCCGTCGAACGCAAACACCAGAAAGCGCTGTCCGCAGTCGTTTTTATAACGGTATGAGGCGACGGTTCTCTCCTCTTTCGTTACGGCGAAGCTCTCGATCTCGGCGGCGTCTTTCACCTTGACGTCAAAAAACTCCGAGCCGTTCAGGTTGACGTATTCCCGGCTTTCGGTAAAGTACTCTTCCTCGGCGCGCGCACATCCGCCGACGGCATCCAGCCCGACGTCCACGCCGCGCGACTGCAAAATCTCGGCGGCGCGAACGTCGAGGATCAGTCCGCTGCCGATCTCTGCATCCGTCAGGTACCGTGCATTCTCACCGAATACGACGCCCGCAACGCCCGTGCCCGTATAGACCGTGGGGATCGAACAGGCGGTCAGGAGCTTTGCGGCGGGGGAAAAGAAGGTGTTCTCTACGTCGTCCTTTCCGTCGTAGCGTCCCGTCACCGTCATGGTCTCAAACTTGTTTTTGTACTCGTACACGCGCACGCCGACCGCCGTCTTTCCCGCGAACGCAGCGTCCGTCTTTTCGTAGAGCAGGCGGTTTTTGACGTGCATGTCCGCATATCCCGGCTCATAGTCGGGGCCGGACGAATAGTCAAACACGTATTTGAGGATCCCGTCCGTTCCGCCCGCGGCCCGCAGTGCGATATCGAAGCATTCCAGCCTGCTTGCGGAGCAGGCGAAACGCGGTCTCGGATAACAGTCGCCTTCCGAGACGATCTCCAACCCCTCGCAGCACCACGCACTTTCCATGCGCTCCAGTTCGATCACGTCCTGCAAACGGCAGCTGAAGGATTTGTTCGGGCTCCAGTAAGGCGCGCCGATCAGCCGCAGAAACGGCTTCGTCCTGCCCGCGAGCAAAACGCTGATCTCATCTGCGGAAACGCCGCAGAAGTCCCACACGTCCATGCAGGCGCACAGTCCGATGCGGACATTCGGATCAACGCGGTCAACGGCTGCGCGCATCTCGCGCGCGAACAGCTTCAGGAAGTGTCCGTTGGCCTTCAGAAACGCCGAGCGGTACGGATTGCCGCTGCCGCCGAATATCGTTTTGCCGAGATCTTCCGTGAAAGCCGCGTCGCCCGTCCATTCCGACCACAGACGCCTGTGGTTCGCGCAGGCGCAGCCCAGACCGCAGTCCTGGAACCCGTAGCGGTAGTCGTCGTCATACAGGATCATGTCGGGCGCGCAGGCGGCGATATCCGCGGCGTAGTCCGCGGCAAAGCGGCGAAACGTCTCGTCCGACGGACAGACCTGGTTCACGCTTACGGCGCCGTTGGGCGACGTGATATGGACATACCGAGTGTCTCCCTGCACCATAAACGCCCACAGCCAGACGCCCGTTTCAAACCCCGCCTGCTGAAAAACGGGGATATATTTTTTCAGCGAACGCATCTGGTCTTTGCGCTTGTCGGCGTCGGTTTCGTAACTGCCGATGGATATCAGGACGCGCACCGCGCCGAGCTCACGCAGCCGGTCAATATACTTCTGCGTGCCGTATCGTTCGCAGGATTTGAGGGCGATCGGTACCGAAACGTGATACATGCTGCCCACCTCCGGAATCATTTTCGAGATCCATGTTACCACAGTTTTCTTGCGAACGCAATCTTTCTGTTTACGGCAAAGCCGAAAAGACCGCGCGCCGACGCGCTCTCCGATCCGGCGGCGTTCCGACAAAAGCAAAGGAGCGGGGCTTTCGCCTCGCTCCTGCGCGGTTTATTTCAGTTCAACGTCCCAGCCGCCGGCAAGATAGCGGCGAATCAGGACGACGTCCTTGAGACGATGGGGTCGCCGAATGCATCATCCGGATTGAGCGTGACGATGTATGTGGGTATGGTGTCTTCGATCGCGGCTGCAGCGGCGTCGATCTGCGCCTGCGTGCTGGAGGTGTATCCGTCGCTCAGATCGGCCAGGATCGCGGCGGCCGCGGTCAGCAGAGGAGAAAGGAAGCCGAATCCCGCGCCGCCGTGTTCATAGCGTTCTTTCGCCGCGGCGTAAGCGCTGCGCAGGCCGGAGGAATCCACGGCGACCATTGCCGATCGGAAGCCGAGGTAATTGTAATCCGAGTTGGAGCCGGCGCCCGCGTTCAGATCCTGATACGCAGAGGGCGACTGAAAACTCGTCGCAACCGTATAACCGGCGTTCAGCAGCGTATTGTACGCAGTCGCGGCGGTTTTGTTGTGCGCGGTATCGAGCGCTGACAGCTGCGGTCCGGCGTTCCGGTCGGTCGTGACGTAGAGCTTCAGATGGTGACCGCTGTTGCCCTGATTCAGGTTGACGTCCCCGTCCATGACGTTGGGCGTCCATTCACTCGCGCCGGAACCGACACGATAGAACGTGCACGCGGCGCCGCCCACCGTGCTCGTGACGGAATCGCGCGGGTTTTGCGGATCGTCGCCGCCTGCCGTGAAGTCCCAGACGCGCACCGCGGTGATCGCTTTCGTCGGATCGCTCGTGGTTTTATAGCCCGCATGGACGTATTTGCCGCCCGCGCCGCCGTTGAAGTCGCCGCCGAACGGAGTGAATCCCGCCGCTTCGATGTGGCTGATCGCGTCCGCGTCGCTCGAGCTGGAATAGTACAGCCCGATCTGATAGATGAAACTTGCCGACGCGGGGACATAGTACTCCGCATCGTACGTCTGCGTGTAGTTCTCGTACGCCTGCGCGGTGACGGGCGCCAGCGGTATCGCCGCGCAAATCACCAGCAGCGACAGCAGAAAAGAAAATACCTTTTTCATACATGCTCCCCCTTGTCAGTTTCTACATCTTCATCGTATCATATTATTTCGTTTGATACAAAACCTATTTCGGGAGATTTGCCCATGCGTTTCTTTTATTTCAACAGCTTTTCAGCAGCAAAACGGACCGGATCGCAGGGGAAAGAAGCATCCGGCTGCCCGAAGCGTGCCAAACGACGCCAAATAAAAAAACCCTCTTCACGGATTTTTGTGGGATAGCTAAAAAGTAAATATTGAAAAAGAGCATAGGAAACTCCAAAATTGTAGTTGTCGAGACAAACAAAGAAGGAGTGAACCCTATGCTCGTTTTTGATGATATCAAAGTTGAAATTGAAAGTCAAGGATTTAAAGGAACACGTTTAGGCACAAGCCCACAGAAAGACAAGACCGTCATGTTTTTGGAGAGCATGCGGTCAACAGATACGGTACTTTGTCCGGTGTGCGGGGACGGCGTGTACATATATGAGAATTATCACGTCAATCTCAAGGATATGCCGTTGTGGAAGGACGTGGAGCATACGTGCAGTTGCATGATACACCGGTACAGATGCAACAGTTGTCAGGAAACGTTTACGGAAGAAATTCCCTTCAAATATCCCGGAACGCGGATTACCTATCGTGCTGCCAACTGGATCAAAGGATTCTTGCAGCAGAAAGTATCTATCAAAGCAATACAAGAATTGACCGGCATACACTGGGACACCATCCGCAAGGTACAGCGTGAGATCATGGATGCAGCCATTTGGGAGCGAGAGGACGAATTGCGAAAAGCCGGATACAAGCCGAGAATCCTTGCTGTAGATGAGTTTGCGATCCACAAAGGTCACAGCTATGCAACCTGTGTTATGGATCTGGAAACAGGCGACGTGCTGTGGGTCGGCAAAGGCAGAGCGATCAAAGACTTTGAAAAGTTCTTT
>JAFSYP010000114.1 GCA_017449935.1 Clostridia bacterium | reverse complement strand
GCGGATTGCGAAGTAAGATTTTTCGTCAGGTTGTACAAAAAGATCGCAGGCTTGCTGGCGCAAGTCAAGAGATTTTTGTGCAGCATGACGGAAACAGATTCAAGCAAGGCGTGCGCCGCGATTTGTGCGGTGTTGCCTTAAAACGCTTGCGCTGCAAAAGAAAATGTGCTATTCTTTTCCTGCAATAACATCGCGAATAAATGGAGGTAACCCCGATGAAAGAATCAACCGTAAAAAGAATCGTTTGCATGATCCTGTGTGCAGTGATTGCAGTTTCCCTCGCGGGCTGCGGCGCAAAGAAGCCCGCATCCGAACCCGCCGGCGTGAACCTGATTGAAAAGCTGACTTCGCTGATGGTCAGCGACAAGGATCTCGGCGTCGCCGGCAAGTACACGAAGCTGTCCGAAATTGAAGGCGGCAGCATCGACGCCGATCTCGTCGGCACATGGATCACGGCGGACGGCGAGACGACGTATACCTACGACGCCGACGGCACGTCGAAGGCGACTACCGCTTACGGGGACAACGAAGCGCCGTTTACCTGTCTGACGGTCGGAGACTATAAGATCATCTGCCAAGAAGTGGAGCTGTCGCCCGAATTCTATGACGGCGCACAGCCCGGTGATACGCAGTTGACTTACACGGCGTACAGCGTGGAAAACGACGCGCTGTATCAGGTGATTGTGGAAGAAGTGAATGAGGATTACACATCCAATATGTCCGCGCTTGTGACGCTGTACCGTGCCGACGAGACCGGCAGCGCCGCGGCGTCGATCAAAAAGAATCCGATCGACATGGCTGCGCTGAACGGCACATGGGCGGATGACGAAAAGGGCAGCTTCACGATCGAGGACGGCGTTCTGACGCTCGGCGAGGACAGCTTCAACCTTTCCTTTGACGAAAAGAATCAGCTCGTTGTGGAGAAGGACGGCCAGTCCACCGCGTATCACATGGCGGTCTCCAAGATGAAAGAGTACGATTACGAGGACAGAACGCAGTTCACGACCAGCACGATGATGGGCGTTTCCTACACCGGCGCGGATGAAAACGACAAGCCGAACCTGCTGCCCGTACTGTCGGATTATAAGACGGAATACGGCTATGACAGTTGGTATTATTCGGGCAGCTTCAAGCTGCAGGACGCAGCGGAAGCGGGAAATTAAGACGGCCGAAATCCCGTGACGGACTTCGCGGCATGTCGTTCGGCTTTGCGTCCAAGGCGCAAGCGTCACGATACCTCGGAGAAAGAGGACGGTGATACTATGGTAAACAGTCATTATATTCCGCAGTTCATATTACGGAACTTTTGCGCGGACAACAAGATCCAATACTACAATAAGCATACAAAAGCATTGGAAACGCGCTCTACAAGATCCGTTTTCTCCGAAAAAGGGTACTATCCGGACGAGCTGGAAAAAGATCTTTGTCATAAAATCGAATATCAGTTTTCCGTCGTGCTTAACAATAAAATCATAAAAGCCCGCAATACGATCACTTTGAATTATGAAGATATGTGGATATTGAAAAAGTTCCTCATTATAACCATGCTGCGGGTACATGATGACGATATGGCGCATAATGTCTGGTATAGATTTCTGAAAAGAGACGGCTGGATACGGATCGCCGAAGAATTCAACGCTGCGTACAGTGGGGATTTCTATGAGAATATCCAAAAGATCCTTAACTGTCCCGATCCTGTAACCGCACTGGAAATTGCAAAAACAGAACCCAATTTAAACCTGTTCTCCTTTGTAAGGGACGTCATCAATTCATATAACGTGTTTGTGAAGACGGGAAACGCGAAAGAAAACTTTGTGATGCCGGACAGAGGATGGGCCAACTATTGCGGCATTATTGCGATGAAAAAAATAAATGCCATAATGAATATGCCGATTTATCCGTATGAGCCTTTCCTCCAGGAACTCATAGAAAAGTCATCGCCGCAGGACTACGCCGTATTTCCCCTGTCAAGCAATCTTGCTTTAGTGGAGGTAAGTCCCATAATTCTAATCATGCAGCCGGGTTCCCCATACAGAATAAAGTTTCCGCCCGAAGCGCCGACTTTGGCAAAATGTATGGGGTTCGGAAGCAACAAAGTATTCGCGCCCCCAAAGAAACAAATGATATGCGGCACGAAGCTGTACACCTATGATATTCATCCGTTGCCGGCGCCTGACGTCGTATTCTTGAATTCGCTTCTGATCGAGAACGCCGATTCCTTTGTCGGTTTTGCCGAATACGATAAAGTCCGGCAGAGCTTTGAACAGAGCGGGTGTGTCGTCAGCCCGTAACCGAAGGCGTGCTTTCCCAAGAGAAACAGAAAAAAACCGGACGGCGCCTATGGACTTTTACGCGCAGGAATGATATACTGAAAAAAACCGGTTCGGAAAGGGGAACAATACTATGGCTTGTACCTTGCAGGCTCTGCAGGATGTGGAGTACGAGATCCTGTGCAAATTCGCGGATTTCTGTGACGCGAACCGTATTCCGTACGGCCTGTCCGGAGGCACGCTGCTCGGCGCGATACGGCATAACGGCTTTATCCCGTGGGATGACGACGTAGACGTCCATATGGAGATCCACGCGTTTCGGAAGTTCCTGCGCTGCTATCGCCGGCATCCGATCCCCGGCCTGCATTTGAGTTGGATCGATTCGGACGGCGAATACCCGCATTATTTCGCGAAGCTGCGCCGCAACGGGACGTTCATGCCGGAGGAGCTGAACGGAGACTTCGATCAGCACAACGGCGTTTGGATCGACATCTTCGTATACCACGGCGTGCCGAATAACCGTTTTTTGTTCGCGCTGCAGCAGAAGCTGTATTTCATCTTCGCAACGGCGGCGCGGATGCACGCCAACAAACGGCTGGATCGCGTGGATCACGTGGAGTTCGACTACAGCCGCCAGTATCGTTTGCTGGCCGGCATGTCCCGCAAGTCTCTGCAAAGGGTCCGCCGGTTGTTCTTTTTCCTGTACGGCCACATCGGCAGCCGCCGTTCGGAATACATCTGCTACAACGACTGGCATCTCGAACCGAAGGAGAAGCTGCCGCGGTCGTTTGAGCTGCCGTTGACGAAGCATGTTTTCCGCGACAGGGAGTTCAGCATACCGCAAAACTACGACGCTGCGCTGACGAAGCAATACGGCAATTATATGAAGCCGGTGATGTATCCGTCGCATACGAAACTGACGCACGTGGAACTGGATGCGCATGACAGGAGGGACACGAAATGAATGTGATCCTGCTGCTGAGCGCCGGCGTCGGCAAACGATTCGGCGCGTCGCTGCCCAAACAGTACCAGCCTCTGTGCGGCAGGCCCGTGGTGCAGTACGTTCTGGACGCCGCGCTGCGCGCCCCGTCCGTGGACGAGATCGTGATCGTGATGGACCCCGCGTACAAGGATTTCCTGCACGCGCCGGACGATCCGCGTCTGCACTACACGCCCGGCGGCCGGGAACGGCTCGATTCCGTGCGAAACGGTCTGGACTGTATCGTCGGTTTGGACGGCGAATGCGATAAGCTGATGATCCTGCAGGCTGTCAACCCGTTCGTGACGACAGAGATGATCGAAACGTATTTTTCACTGCTGGACGAGTACGACGCAGTCACGACAGCCGAGAAATGTCCGGGCGAACTGTTCAACCGGGAAAAATATGAGAAGCTCGACCGCAATCGCTACTATTTCTGCCAGTCGCCCGAAGCGTTTCGTTTCCGGGATCTTAACCGCTGGCTCGACGTGCATTCGCCATATTCGGAGTTGATCTATCATTATCCCGGCGAACCAAAGGTCTGCTTTTATACGGAGTTCCACAATAACGTGAAGCTGACCTATATGTCCGATCTGCAGTTCGCGGAGTTCCTGATGCAGAACAAGCCGACGCAGTCCTGAAGCAAAAGCTCTTCGGAAAAGGCTTGACAATCAAATGACCGTTGGATCGAGATGCTCCCGCTTGCGGCTGCCGCAGGCGGGAACATACTTTGTTTGGTTCATCACGGAAAGTTGGGGTATGGTCAGATGCAGTCAAAGGCGACGTCATCGCGAGGGAGGCGTCTTCGCCGACCGCGGCGATCCGCATCTCCCGGGAGCACATCGGACGGTAACGCAGGGGAACGGATTGCCGCGCGCTTCGCGCTCGCAAAGACAATCAAGGAAAGACTGCTGCATCCCCCAACTTTCCGTGAAAACCGTTGTTTTTTCTGTTCTGTTTGCATTTCCCGCGCGAAGATGCTATAATACGTTTATCGACCAAATCACGGAGGGATCGCATATGCTCAAAATCAAGGTTTTTTTCAAACAGATCGCTGCGCTTTTTCTGACGTTTTCCATGACCGTCGCGCCGCTGTTCGGCGTGATCCGGCAGGGCGGAAAGTCCGCTTTTTTTGACAACTGGTCAGCGTCCGACGCCTTTACCGCCGACTGCGCCGTTCGCATGGACAAACAGCCCGATAAGGATTTCGTGATCCTGAACCTCACGGACATTCAGCTGAACAACGCCGAGGCGTTCAACGAGGTCGGCGCGCAAACGAAAGCCGTGATCGACAGGCTGGTCGCCGACACGAAGCCCGATCTCATCACGGTCACGGGCGACAACGGCTCGATGTTCCTCGCCTACAACGAAATGATCCGGATGCTCGATTCCTACGGCATCCCGTGGGCGCCGATCATGGGCAATCACGACGGGCACGGATTCCCCGGCGAGTTCTGGTGCGCATACAACTTCGCCGACGCGAAAAACTGCCTGTTCCGCTTCGGCCCCGCGGACATGGGCTACGGCAACTACATCATCCATATCTATGAAAACGATCAGATCATCCACACGCTGTACATGATGGATACGCACGACAACATCGAAGCCGACAACTGCAACGGCCCGAAGGGCGACGGCTACGATCATCTGTGGGAAAACCAGATGCTGTGGTACGCATGGGCGGTGAACGGCACGAACAAGCTGGCCGGCAAGGCGGTTGACAGCTCCGTCTTTTTCCATATCCCGCTGTGCGAATACAACAGCGCATGGAACGCGGCGACCGAAGACGGCAAGTTCAAGGCGGAATACGCCGAAACCAGCTTCGGCGAAAAGCGCGAAGGCGTCTGCTGCGCGCCCGAGAACAACGGCTTCTTCATGCTCATGCAGCGCCTGGGCAGCACGAAAAACGTGATCTGCGGGCACGACCACGTCAACAGCTTTTCCATTCTCTACGAGGGGATCCGTCTGACGTACAGTCTGAAGACCGGAGCCGGCGCGTACAGCGACGCGGATATGAACGGCGGCACGACGCTGACGATCGCTTCCGACGGCAGCACGACGACCGTGCACCATTATGTGGACGCCGCGTCCCTGACCGTTTGATCGGAATATCCGAGGTGCCGTCATGAATCAGGAAAACCGTTCCTTCATCCAGAAGCATCAGGAGATCTGGAAGTTCATCAAGTTCACCTTCACCGGCGCGAGCACGTCGATTCTGGAGATGGCGGTATTCGCGCTGCTGCAGTACGTCGTCTTCCGCTCGCTCAACGAAACGCCCGTGACGGACAATCCGGTCCTCGCGTTCCTGCACATCGAGTACAAGGGCTATATGTACGCCTATTTCCTGTCCGGCGTCGTCGGCTATACGGCGTCGTATATCATGAACCGCAAGCTCACGTTCAAATCCGACGCCAACGTCCTGCTGTCCACGATCCTGTATGTGATGATGGTCGTGTTCACCGTGTTCTTCAACACATGGTTCGGCGGCTTTCTGGCGACGCTCATCAAAAACCACGGGTATGAAAACGTCTGGACCGTCATGCTCACGAAGTTTTTAGTAATGACCGTGTCGTTCCTGTGGACGTACCCGCTGCAGCGGTTCGTCATCCACCGCAGAAAAAAACCGCAGCCGGAAGAAGCTGCGGAAATGTGATCGGTCTTTATAGAATACACGGGCGGCTGCGTGCCGCCCGTGCATTGTTTTCAGGTTCTTTTATGCGCCTTCGTTCTCCTTGCGGATGAACGCGTAGATCGGTTCGAGCTTCTGCTTCGTCAGCGGATACAGCAGATACAGCACGAAGATAAGCGAATACACCACTGCGGGGATCACGGTGCACACGCGCAGTATCCCTTCGCTGACGCCGGGCACGAACCCGGCGTTCGCCATCGTTTCCGCCTTATAGCCGACCTTGCCCAGCAGCATCAGCCCGCCGTAATCCGCGATCGTCTGTCCGAGCTTGCGGCAGAAGGTATAGACGGCGTAGATCGCGCTTTCCGAATGCTCGCCGGTGGTATACTGCTGGAAGTCGATCACGTCCGTGACGACCGCCCAGTTGGTGATGGACACGATGCAGTAGCCGAAGCCGATGAAAAACTGCATGACGAGGAACAGCGCCGGATTGTCGGGCGCCGGACGCAGCAGACAGACGAGGATCGCCGCGATCGCCGCAAACAGCGAACCGACCGTGGACAGCTCCTTCTTGCCGAAGCGCCGCACCAGTTTGCCGGTCAGCGGCAGCATGATAACGGTCGGCAGATACTGCGCGACCGTGCCCAGCGCGGACAGCGACGTATTGCAGAAATAGTTTTTGTACAGATACTGGTTCAGCGAAGCGAACTGAAGCTGGCCGCTGATGAGGATGCCGGACAGCGCAAGGATGATGAACGGTTTGCTTTTGAGCATACCGAGATACGTTTTCTTCGCGTCAAATTTGGCGTCGGAAACGCGCACGCGCTCCTTCGTCGTGCCGTAGCCGACGAGGTAAAACACGACCGCGCACGCGGCCATGACCGCGGCGAACAGCAGCATCCTGCCGCCGTTGGCGACGTTGTAGGTCCCGCCGTTTCCGTCGTTCACCTTGGAATAGATCACCATCGGCGCCAGAAGCATCGGTGCGGCGGCGCCGATCCCCGTGCCGATCGAGCGGAACGTCGACAGCAGCGTGCGCCCCTGCGGATCGTCCGTGATGACGGAGGCGAGCGAACCGAACGGCACGTTCACGCCCGTGTACAGCATCCCGAACAGGATGTAGGTGCAGTACGCAAAGACCAGGATCAGCGCCTGACTCTGCGTGAACGAGCGCACATTGATGAAGCACAGCAGCTCGCTGATCGCCAGCGGCAGGGCCAGCCATTTGAGATACGGCCGGAATTTGCCGTTCGGCCCCGGCCGGCGCGCGGCGACCGCGGCGCCCCAGATCGGATCGTTGACGCAGTCCCACAGACGGGAAAACAGAAAGATGCGCGCAGCCTTCTGCGTCGGGATGCGCAGCACGTCCGTGTAGAACACCTTCAGGAACGACGAGATGTACGTCAGCGCGAACATATTGCCGGCTTCGCCCGTCATGTAGCCGGCCGCCTCTTTGATCCCGATACAGTTCGGATGCAGGTTCGTTTTCTGCGGTGCAGCAGTTTTCGCCATAGCATGACCCCCTCCCTCCTACTATACTCCATTTGCGGCGAAAAGAAAAGAGTTTTTTTCGGCTTAATGGATTCTTAATCATTTGCCTTCTTTTTTCTTAATTTTTAGCATGATACAATGGTCCCATCAATTCAAGTTGAAGGAGCGAGTACCATGCTGGGAAGCAAAATCGAAAACCTGATCCGAATGAAGGACGCGGGACTGCCCGTGCCGGATTTCACCGTATTGCCGTTCTATGCGCTTGTGCCGGACCGCACGCGTTTGGACGAAGCGATCGACAAAACGCGGGGACTGCCGCTCGCCGAGCAGAGCCGCCGCCTGAAGCAGGCCGCGCACGACGCCGCGGCGGATACGATCCCGACGCCGCAGGACGGTCTGTTTGCCGTGCGGTCGTCCTGCTCGGCGGAGGATTCCGAGGACCACAGCTTCGCGGGACAGTTCGACACATTCCTCGAAGTGCCTGCCGCCGACGTGCCTGCTCGCGCCGTGGACTGCGTGTGCTCCATGTTCCATGAGAACGTACTGGACTACGCGCACCGCGCCGGGATCAACCTGCGCGATCTGGAGATGAACGTGCTGGTGCAGCGCATGGTGCGTTCGGACGTTTCCGGCGTGCTGTTCACGGCAAATCCGCAGGGGATCCTCAACGAAAGCGTCATCATCGCCGGCCGCGGGCTGGGCGAGGGCGTCGTTTCCGACCGCGTGGACACGACCGCCTATTACTACAACACGACCGACCGCGTGTATTACGCCGACGGCAAGGAAGAGCTGCTCGACCGGGAAACGGTGGAAGAGCTCATCCGCCTGAGCGAGACCGTCTGCGGACTGTTCGGCCCGTATCTCGACATCGAGTTCGCCGTCGAGGACGGACAGATCCGTCTTTTGCAGGCGCGTCCCATCACGACGCTGTCCGACGCGCATCCGCTGATCTTCGACAACAGCAACATCGTCGAAAGCTATCCCGGTCTGAGCCTGCCGCTGACCGTATCGTTCGTGCACAGCGTATACGCCGGCGTGTTCGAGAGCGCAGGCAGACGCCTTCTCAAGAACCGCGACGCACTCGAAGCGCTGCGGCACGTCTTCGGCGACACGGTCGGCTGCGCGAACGGCCGGATGTATTACAAGCTGAGCAACTGGTACGAGATCATCAACTGCCTGCCGCTGCACAAAAAGTTCCTGCCGATCTGGCAGGAGATGGTCGGCGTGCAGTACAAGGACGCGTTCCGCGCCGAGGTGCATATGCCGGCGCATCAGCGCGCCGCCGTGTACGTCAATACGCTGTGGGAGCTGCTGCGCGCGCCGCACAATATGGAGAAGCTGCACCTGAAATTCTCCGGAATCGAACAGTACGTCACGGAGCAGTTCCGGCGCGTGCTGGAACCGAAAGAGATCTTCGCGCTCTACGATCTCATTGAAAAACGCATCCTCTCCGACTGGGGACTGACGCTGCTCAACGACACCTACGCGTTCCTGTTCACGGGACTGCTCAAGCAGCGTCTGAAGAAGAAGGGCGCCGAATACGAGACCAAAACAAACGACTACATTTCCGGCATCGCCAACATCGAGAGCCTGCGTCCGATCCGCGAGATGGTCCGTCTGGCGTGCGACAAGGCGTCGCTGAGCGACGAGGAATACGCGCTGCGGAAGCAGGCGTATATCCGGCAGTTCGGCGACCGCAGTCTGGAGGAGCTCAAGCTCGAAAGCGAGACGTTCCGCACGTCGCCGCAGCTTCTGGACCAGAAGATCGACGAGTACACGCGCGACGGCGAAAAGCTCCGTCAGATGGCGCAGAGCCTGAAAACGAGCGCGCCGACGCTGCCGAAGGACCCGCTGACCGCGTTCCTGAGCCGCCGCGCCTCGACGGGCATCCGTCACCGGGAAAAATCGCGTCTGAACCGCAGCCGCATCTTCGGCATGGTGCGCGAAGCGATGCTGCGGCTGGGCGAGACGTACACGGCTTCGGGCGTGCTCGACACGCCGCGCGACATCTTCTATCTGACGCTGCCCGAAGCGCGCGAGCTGGCGGACGCGCCGCATCCGATGCAGGACACGGTCAGCCGCCGCAAGGCGCAGTACGCCGTGTTCGAGCGCCTGCCCGCGTACTCGCGGATCGTCTTCAGCGGCCGGGAGTTTGACAAGAATCCCCGCACCGTCAACCGCATCGACGTGCGCAACGACCGCGACGAGATGATCGGCGTCCCCTGCTCCGGCGGCGTCGCGGAGGGCGAGGCATGCGTGGTGGACGACGTGCGCAAGGCCACCAATCTTCAGGACAAGATCCTCATCACCAAAATGACCGATCCCGGCTGGGTATTCCTGCTGGCGGCCGCCAAGGGCGTCGTGAGCGAAAAAGGCTCGCTGCTCTCGCATACGGCGATCATTTCACGCGAGCTGGGCATCCCCGCCGTCGTCGGGATCGACGGACTGATGGAAACGGTACGCACGGGCGACCGCGTGCGGCTGGACGGCACGAGCGGCATGGTGCAGATCCTGCAGCGCGCAAGCGCCTGACGCAGACCGACGAATAATCATTTACTTGACCGAACTCCTTTCCATAAGGGCTTTTTCTCCTCACGGAGAGAAGCCTTTTTTCTTTTATTTTTCCCTTGCATTTTAAACGCGCATATCGTATAATTTAAAACAAGAATAACTGACCCGGCGTGTGATCGAAAAGGTGGATGGATAAACGATGAACGCAAAAAACCTCGTGTACATTTTAAAGCGTCTGGGGCTGGCGCTGCTGACCGTGTGGGTCGTCATCACAGTCACGTTCTTTGTCATGCACGCCGTGCCCGGCGGGCCGTTCCTGAGCGAGAAAGCCATCTCGGCGTCCGCGGTCAAGGCGCTGGAGGCGAAGTACGGCATGGACAAGCCTCTGTTCGTGCAGTACCTGACGTACCTCAAGGACGTCGTCACGAAGCTCGACTTCGGGCCGTCGCTCAAGCAGCGCGGACGCATGGTGATCGACGTCATCGCCGACGGGATGCGGACCAGCGCCAAGCTCGGCGTGGTCGCGGCGGTGCTCGCGCTGGCGGTGGGCGTCGTGCTCGGCGCGTTCGCTGCGCTGCGGCGCAACAAGCTGGCGGATAAGATCATCATGGTCATCACCACGGCGTTCGTGTCCATGCCGTCGTTTATCATGGGCGCGCTGCTGCTGATTTTGTTTGTTATCAAGCTCCGGCTGCTGCCCGGAAACGGCGCCGCCGAGGGCGGACTCGTGCTGCCGATCATCACGCTCTCGCTGTACCCGATGGCGTATATCACGCGGCTGACGCGCTCGTCGATGCTCGACGTGCTCGGTCAGGATTACATACGCACCGCGCGCGCCAAGGGCGTCGCCAAGCGCAAGATCATTTTCGGCCACGCGATGAAAAACTCGCTGATCCCGGTAATCACCTACTTCGGCCCGATGCTCGCCTATATCGTCACCGGCTCCATCGTCGTCGAACAGATCTTCGCCGTACCGGGGATCGGCCGCGCGTTCGTGTCGAGCATCATCAACCGCGACTATCCCATGATCATGGGCACGACGATCATGCTCGCCATACTCATCGTCGTGATGAACCTCGTCAGCGACGTGCTGTACAAGGTCGTCGATCCGCGGATCAAATTGGATTAAGGAGGGACGCACAATGAAAAAACCGTTTTCGCTTCAGGTCGATCTGGACGATTTTCTTCCGGCGTCCGCCGAAGACAAAGAATACATGGTGCAGATGCGTCCGTCCACCACGTTCTTCCGGGACGGCGTGAAGCGCCTTATCAAAAACAAGATCGCCCTCATCAGCTTCATCGTGATCGTGGCGATCACGATCGCCGCCATTATCATTCCCGCGGTCTGGCCGTACAGCTACGACCAGATGCTCGGCGTACAGCCCGGCAAGCCCGTGGATTCTTCGTATAACAACCTCAAGCCCATGACCTACGGCCGCACGGAGCAGAAGCAGATCGACGGCGGAGAAAAAGTATTCCCGCATCTGTTCGGTACCGACCAGCACGGCCGCGACTATTTCATCCGCGTCGTCTACGGCACGCGCATCTCGCTGGCGGTCGGCTTTTTCGCCAGCATCATCGTGCTGATCATCGGCATCACCGTCGGCGCGCTGGCCGGATACATCGGCGGCAAGGTCGATCTGGTCATCATGCGCATCGTCGACATCATCTATTCGCTGCCGGATATGCTCATGGTCATCCTGCTCGCGTCCGTTCTGGGGGTGAGCCGGCTCGGGACCATGATCGAGGGCACGTCGCTCGAACGCATCGGCGGCAACATCATCAGTCTGTTCATCGTGTTTGCGATCCTGTACTGGGTGTCCATGGCGCGTCTGATCCGCGGCCAGATCCTCTCGCTGCGCGAGCAGGAATACGTGCTCGCCGCGCAGGCGACGGGCGCCAAGTCCGGCTGGATCATCCGCAAGCACCTGATTCCCAACTGCATCAGCGTCGTGATCATCTCCACTGCGCTGCAGATCCCGAACGCGATCTTCACTGAAAGCTATCTTTCCTTCCTGGGGCTCGGCGTCAACGCGCCGATGTCCTCGCTCGGCTCGCTCGCGTCGGACGCGCTGAACGGCATCAGCACCTATGCCTACCGTCTGGTGATCCCCGCGATCGTGATCTCGCTGATCGTTCTGTCGCTGAATCTGTTCGGCGACGGTCTGCGGGACGCATTCGACCCGAAGCTGAACGCGTAACGGAGGTGCGGTATGAGTTTATTGCGTGTAAATGATCTGCACACCTCGTTCTTTACGGACGCGGGCGAAGTGCGCGCCGTCAACGGCGTTTCCTTTGAATTGGAGCGCGGCAAGATCCTGGGCATCGTGGGCGAATCCGGTTCCGGCAAATCCGTCACGGCCTATTCCATCCTGCAGATCCTCGCCGAGACAGGCAAAATCGTCGGCGGCTCCATCCTGCTGGACGGGCAGGAGCTGGTCGGCGCGGGCGAAAAAGTCATGCGCACCGTGCGCGGCAACAAGATCTCCATCATCTTCCAGGACCCCATGACGTCGCTGAATCCGACGTATACCATCGGCCATCAGCTCACCGAGGCGATCCTTCTGCATACGGACC
This sequence comes from Clostridia bacterium, assembly GCA_017449935.1. Classification (GTDB taxonomy): domain Bacteria; phylum Bacillota; class Clostridia; order Oscillospirales; family Acutalibacteraceae; genus UBA1425. The sequence continues at coordinate 77,419 of JAFSYP010000114.1, read as the reverse complement.
GCAACAAGTCGCAGGCTTTTGACCGCGCGGTCGAGATGCTGACGCTGGTCGGCGTAAACGAACCGCAGCGCCGCATGAAACAGTATCCGCACGAATTCTCCGGCGGAATGCGCCAGCGCGTCATGATCGCCATGGCGCTCGCGTGCGAGCCGGATATTCTGATCGCCGACGAACCGACGACCGCGCTGGACGTGACGATCCAGGCGCAGATCCTTGAATTGATGAAAGCGCTGCAAAAGGAGCTGGGCATGGCGATCATCATGATCACGCACGATCTGGGCGTCGTGGCGCAGATGTGCGACGAAGTGATCGTGATGTACGCCGGTTCCGTCTGCGAAAGCGGTACGGCGGACGAGATCTTCTACAACCCCCGTCACGCCTACACGCGCGGCCTGCTGCGCTCGATCCCGAGCGTGGACAACGCCGGGCAGAAGCTCCGGCCCATCACCGGCACGCCGATCGACCTTCTGAACATGCCGAACGGCTGTCCGTTCGCGCCGCGTTGCGACGACGCGATGAAGATCTGCATCCGCGAACGGTGCGAAATGATGCGGATCAACGACGCGCACGCAGCCGCGTGCTGGCTCAACGTGCGCGACGCGCAGCAGAGCGCGGCAAAGGAGGAATGACCGATGACTGCACAGAACCAAACGCCGCTTTTAGACATCCGGCATCTGAAGGAATACTTCTACATCAGCACCGGCCCCTTCACCACGAAGCCGCTCAAGGCGGTGGACGACGTGTCCTTTACCATCCGCCGCGGCGAAACGCTGGGGCTTGTGGGCGAGTCCGGCTGCGGCAAGACGACCGTCGGCCGCACCGTTTTGCAGCTGTACAAACCGACTGCCGGCGAGATCTATTACGACGGCAAGCCGGTCAAGACGGCGAAGGATCTCAAGGAGTTCCGCACCAAGGCGACGATGGTGTTCCAGGACCCGTACTCGTCGCTCAATCCCCGCATGACCGTCGCGGACATCATCGCCGAGCCGCTGGACGTGCATTCCATGTGCAAAACGAAGGAAGAACGCCGCGACCGCGTGCTGGAGCTGATGCAGTACGTCGGACTCAACAGCGAACACGCCTCGCGCTATGCGCATGAGTTTTCCGGCGGCCAGCGTCAGCGCATCGGCATCGCCCGCGCGCTGTCCGTCGATCCCGAATTCATCGTCTGCGACGAGCCGGTCTCCGCGCTGGACGTGTCGATCCAGGCGCAGGTCATCAATATGTTTGACGAGCTTCAGGACAAGCTGGGGCTTACCTATCTGTTCATCGCGCACGATCTTCTGGTCGTGCGGCATATCAGCGACCGTATTGCCGTGATGTATCTGGGCAAAATGGTAGAGTTGGCGGACGCGGACGAGATTTACGAGCATCCGCTGCACCCGTATTCCAAGTCGCTCATCTCCGCCGTGCCCGTTCCGGACCCGAAGATCGCCCGCGCCAATCAGCGCATCGCGCTCAAGGGCGACATCCCCAGTCCGCTGAACGCGCCGTCCGGCTGTCCGTTCCGCACGCGCTGTCCCTACGCGGTCGACGCCTGCGCCGAATCCATGCCGGAATTCAGGGAGCTGTCCGCCGGGCATTTCGTGGCCTGCCACCGGGCGGACGAGATCAATTCGTAAACGATCCGGACGGCTGTCCGGAAAAATAAAAGGAGGAAAACACATGAAAAAAGTATTGGCAATCCTGCTCGCGGTCATTCTTGTCACGGTGAGCTTTGCGGCCTGCGGCAAGGGCGGCGGCGCGTCCGGCGGAAAAACCGGTACAAAAACCGGCGTGCAGGCGGATGAGATCAACGTCTGTCTCGCGTCCGAGCCGGACACCATCGATCCCGCGCTCAATTCCGCCGTGGACGGCGCCACGCTGATCGCACATCTGTTCAGCGGTCTTGCGAAGTGGCACCAGACGGACGACGGTTCGCTTGAACTCGTGGCGGACGCCGCGACGGAGCTGACCGAAGGCGTCGTCAATCCCGACGGCACGGTCACGTACACCTATACCCTGCGCGACGGCCTGACCTGGTCGGACGGCCAGCCGCTGACGGCGGGCGACTTCATCTTCGCGTGGAACCGCGCGGCTTCGCCCGAGCTTGCCGCGGACTACGGCTATATGTTCGAGGTCGTGGACGGCTACGAGGACATGCAGGAGAACGGCGCCGAGTCGATGAACATTTCCGCGCCCGACGACAAAACCATCACGGTCACGCTCATCACCGACGTGCCGTACTGGAACGAGCTGCTTGCGTTCCCGGCCTATTTCCCGGTGCGTGAGGACGTCGTCGCCGACGAAAAGTGGGCGACCGAACCGGACACCTACGTTTCCAACGGTCCGTACACGCTCACTGCCTGGACGCACAACAGCGTCATCACGCTCGAAAAGAACGAAAACTACTATGACGCCGACTCCATCCTCATGCCGAAGATCAACTTCTATCTGTCGGACGACGCGAACAACATGCTCGCCAACTTCAAGAACGGCGACTGGCAGCTGATCGACGACATTCCGACCAACGAGATCCAGACGCTCAAGGCGGACTATCCCGACGAGTTCAAGGTCACCGGCCAGATCGGCACCTACTACGTCTGCTGGAACATCAACGAAGAGATCCTGCCCTCTGATTCCGGTTTGACCGGCGTCGAGGCGGAGGCTGCCCGCGAAGAGATCCGCAGCGCGATCGGCCTGCTGTTCGACCGCAACTATATCGTGGACGAAGTGGCGCAGGGCGGCCAGGTCCCGGCTTCCTCCTTCGTGGCAATGGGCCTGACGGATGCGGACAACAGCGAGTTCTACAAGAACGCCGGTCATAACGCCGACTTCGACGGCTACTATGACGTTTCCGCGGACGCGCTGCAGAGCAACTATGATTCCGCGATCGAAACGCTCAAGAAGTACTACAAGTACGACGACGCGTCGCAGAAGTTCACCAACTTCCCGGCCGTCACCTACCTGTACAACACGTCCGAGGGACACAAGGCGATCGCCGAATACCTCCAGAGCGCTCTGGCTGCGATCGGCATCACCATGAACCTGGAGAACCAGGAATGGAACACCTTCCTGAACACCCGTAAGGACGGCAACTTTACCGTTGCGCGCAACGGCTGGCTCGCCGACTACAACGATCCGATCAGCTTCCTGGATATGTGGACGTCCGGCTCCGGCAACAACGACGTCCAGTTCGGCAAGGGCGACAACGCTTCGCTCAAGCACTATAACCTCGATCTGACCGAGTACGGCTTTGCCGACGTCAACGTTAAGGACGGCACCTGGGCCGAGACTTACGACGTGCTGATCTCGAAGATCAAGACCTGCACCGATCAGGTGCTGCGCTACAAGCTGATGCACCTTGCGGAAGACATGCTCATGCAGACCGGCTGTCTGTGCCCGCTGTACTTCTACACCGATCTGTATATGATCGACGACAGCGTGGACGGCTTCTTCTCCAACCCGCTCGGCTTCAAGTACTTCATGTACACGACCGTGATCGACTGATCTCAATGCATCCGGGGCTGCCAAAAACGGCAGCCCCTTATTCTTTAGCAGTAGATTTTTTTGCGCCGGTGTGCTATACTGGACAAAACTGAACGGAAAGGGTGTTTTTAATGCAGGATTTCAAGCTGTGGGCCAAGCAGCCGCCTTTGGGCTGGAACAGTTGGGACTGTTTCGGCGCGGCGGTGACCGAGCGGCAGCTCAAAGCAAACGCCGACTATATGGCGGCGCATCTGAAAGAATACGGCTGGGAATACATCGTCTGCGATATACAGTGGTACGAGCCGAAGGCCGAAGGCCACATTTATAAGAAATTCACGGAGCTGACGATGGACGGGTACGGCCGTCTGCTGCCGGCGCCGAACCGTTTCCCGAGCGCGGCCGGCGGCAAGGGCTTCAAGCCCATCGCGGACTACATCCACGCTCTGGGGCTGAAATTCGGCGTGCATCTGATGCGCGGCGTGCCGCGTCAGGCGGTCGCGCAGAACTGTCCGATCCTCGGCAGCGGCAAAACGTGCCGCGATATCGCGCACCCGTTCTCCGTCTGCCCGTGGAACACCGATATGTACGGCGTGCTCGACTGTGACGCCGCACAGACGTACTACGATTCCGTGATCGCGCAGTTCGCGGCGTGGGGTGTGGACTTCGTCAAGTGCGACGACATCTGCGTGACGGAATTCCGCAAGTGGGACAACCCGTACACCGCCGACTATGAGATCGAAATGCTCCGCCGCGCCATCGACCGCTGCGGCCGCGAGATCGTGCTTTCGCTCTCGCCCGGCCCCGCGCCGCGCGACAAGGCGGCGCATCTTCAGGCGAACGCCAACATGTGGCGCATCACGGGCGACTTCTGGGACGAATGGGATGCGCTGCACCGAATGTTCACGAAATGCCGCGAATGGCAGGGCGTGACGACCGTCGGCGCCTATCCCGACTGCGATATGCTGCCCGTGGCGACGCTGATCGACTCCGATCCTTCCCGCCCGCCGATCCACCGCCGCACGCGCTTCACCGAGGACGAGCAGGTCACGATGCTCTCTTTGTGGGGTATCTTCAAAAGTCCGCTGATCATCGGCGGCGATCTGCCGACGTTCGACGATTTCACGCTCTCTCTGTTCACGAACGCGGATTATATGCACATGCACCGCACCGTGCACGGCGCGCGCGAATGGCTGCGCGACGAAAAGGGCGGCAAAGGCACGATTCTCTGGCTCGCCGAGGGCGACGGCTGCAAGTATCTCGCCGCGTTCAATACCGCCGACCGTCCGCGCCGCATCCGCGTGCCGCTCGCACAGATGCTGATGCCGGACGAAGCGTATTCTCTGTACGACGTCTGGAAAAACGCGCCCGTCGACGTGTATAAGAATACCGTGTCCCTGCCCGTGAACGCACACGGCGCCGCGCTGCTGCGGATCGAAAAAATATGCAAATGACCGTATTTTTCTGTTGCAATTACCGTGCTAATATGGTATAGTACTTCTATACTGTTCGGAAGAACAATAAGAGGAGAGGATTCATTATGGTTATGTCTGCCAACGTCATGATCATCATCGCCATCGTGCTGTATCTGGGCATGATGATCACCATCGGCGTGGTAACGTCCAAGAAAAACAAGAACACCGACGATTTCTATCTCGGCGGCCGCAAGCTCGGCCCGCTCGTCACGGCGATGAGCGCCGAGGCGTCCGACATGAGCGGCTGGCTTCTGATGGGCCTGCCGGGCGTGGCGCTGATGACCGGTCTTGCCGAGGCGTCATGGACGGCGATCGGTCTGGCGATCGGCACATATATCAACTGGCTGATCGTGGCCAAACGGCTGCGCCTGTATTCCGAGCGCATCGGCGCGGTGACGCTGCCCGAGTTCTTTACCAAGCGTTTCGGCGACAAGAAGAACGTGCTTTCTCTGATCGCCGCAATCATCATTATCATCTTCTTCATCCCCTACGCGGCGTCCGGTTTCGCTGCGTGCGGCAAGCTGTTCTCGTCCCTGTTCGGCACGAGCTATATGGCGGCCATGCTCATCAGCGCGGCCGTGATCGTGCTGTACTGCACGCTCGGCGGCTTCCTGGCGGCGTCAACGACCGACCTGATCCAGAGCATCGTGATGACGATCGCGCTGGTCGTCGTGCTGTGTCTGGGCGTCTACAAGGCCGGCGGCGTCGGCAGCGTGGTCGAGAACGCAAAAGCCATGAGCGGCTATCTCAACGTGTTCAAGGGCTTTAACGTCGCGACCGGCGAGGTCGGCAGCTACGGCGCGCTGCCCGTCATTTCGACGATGGCATGGGGCCTGGGCTACTTCGGCATGCCGCACATCCTGCTTCGCTTCATGGCGATCAAGGATCCGAGCAAGCTGAAGACCTCCCGCCGCGTGGCGTCCGTCTGGGTCGTGATCTCCATGGGCGTGGCGATCCTGATCGGTCTTGTGGGCTACAGCCTGATGAAGGCCGGCGTCGTCGGTCCTTACGCCGACGGCTCCGAATCCGAAAGGATCATCGTTGATTTCTCCAGGTTCATCAGCGGTAAGGGGATCATCGCCGCGTTCGGCGCCGGCGTTTTCCTGTCCGGCATCCTGGCGTCCACCATGTCCACCGCGGACTCCCAGCTGATCGCCGCTTCCTCGAGCGTGACGCAGGACATCATCGTCAATATGCGCAAGAATGCGCTGTCCGATAAAACGCGCATGATCATCGCGCGTGTGTCCGTGATCGTGATCGCGCTGATCGCCGTGATTTTCGCGCGCGATCCGGCCTCGTCCGTGTTCCGCATCGTGTCCTTTGCATGGGCGGGCTTCGGCGCCGCGTTCGGTCCGGTCATCCTGTTCGGTCTGTTCTGGAAGCGCATAAACAAGTGGGGCGCGCTCGCGGGCATGGTCTGCGGCGGCGCGATGATTTTCCTGTGGAAATTCGTGATCCGCAGCTTCGGCGGCGTGTGGGACATCTACGAGCTGCTGCCCGCGTTCCTCGCAGCCTGCATCGCGATCGTCGTCGTCAGCCTGCTGACCAAGCAGCCCGACGCCGAGGTCACCGAGCCTTTCGACGCGATCCGCAGCGAGATCGGCAAAGAATAGGCATAAGCTATACGTCATACAAATCAAAACAATGGGGCTGCCGCATAGGTTTTTTCCTTGCGACAGCCCTATTTGATTTCTGTATGTAATTGACGCCGTAACCGTTGATACGCAACAGTTTTTTAAGCGTCCGTCTGCGGTCTTTGCCGCAAATACTCGCGCAGGATCTTGTTGACATACTGGGAAAACGAACGGTCGTCCTCTTCCGCCAGTCTTTTGATCGCTGCCACGACGTCGTTGTCCAGCGTAAGGCTGACTCTCTCTTTCAACGGTTTCATATGATCCCTCCATTTCGGAAGGATTATACCATCTTCTCGCCTTTAATATTGATAAATCATATATAGTAATATATAATAATACTGCTGCACGCTCCGTTTTGCTGCCGCACAAAAACGCTCCGGAAACCGCAACGGTCTTCGGAGCGTTCTTTTGTTATTGTTCTTCCGGCTTCTCCGCTTCGGGTGCCGCGTCGTCCGGCTCAAAGACGAACGCGTCGTCGCGCACGGTGCACAGGTAGGTCTTGTTCGCCTGCACCTTGCCCTCGAGCATCTGCTCGGAGAGCTTATCCTCGATCTGCGACTGGATGGCGCGCTTGAGCGGTCTTGCGCCGTAGACCGGGTCGAAGCCCGCATCCGCGATCTTCGCGACCGCTTCGTCGCTGAAGCGCAGCGTGATGTCCATCTGCTGCGTGCGCGCCGAAAGCGTTTGCAGCAGTCTGGCGGCGATCTCGCGGATGTCCGGCTTTGTCAGCTGGCGGAACACGATCACTTCGTCCACACGGTTGAGGAACTCCGGACGCAGCGCCTGTTTCAGTTCGCTCATGACCGCCTCGCGGATCTTGTCCTGATCCATCGTGCCGTCGTTCTTTTCCCCGGAGAAACCGAGCGTCGCGCCGGTCTGGCCGGTGATGCGGCTCGCGCCGAGGTTCGAGGTCATGATGATGACGCAGTTTTTGAAGTCGACCTTGCGTCCCTGCGAATCGGTCAGGATGCCGTCGTCCAGGATCTGCAGGAGCATATTGAACACGTCGGGATGCGCCTTTTCGATCTCGTCGAACAGGATCACGGAGTAGGGCTTGCGGCGCACCTTTTCAGTGAGCTGTCCGCCCTCCTCGTACCCGACGTAACCGGGCGGCGAACCGACCAGACGCGATACGGTGTGCTTCTCCATGTATTCCGACATATCCAGACGGATCATGGCGTTCTCGTCGCCGAACATCGTGGCGGCCAGCGTTTTGCACAGCTCTGTCTTGCCCACGCCCGTGGGGCCGAGGAAGATGAACGAGCCGATCGGACGCTTGGGGTCCTTCAGACCGACTCTGCCGCGGCGGATGGCGCGCGCGACGGCGTGGACCGCTTCGTCCTGCCCGACGATCCTGCGGTGAAGCTCTTCCTCCATATGCAGCAGCCGCTCGCTCTCCTCCTGTGTGAGCTGCACGACGGGGATGCCCGTCCACTGCGAGACGATCTGCGCGATCTCCTCGCCGGTCACTTCATCCGTGCTGCCGCTGCTCTTTTCCTGCCACGCCTTCTTCTGCTCGTCCAGCTCCTGCTGCACCTTCTTTTCCTCATCGCGCAGCAGCGCGGCGCGTTCAAATTCCTGCGTGTTGATGGCCGACGCCTTTTCCTCGCCGATCTCCTTGAGCCGGTCCTCCAACGCTTTGAGATCAGGCGGCGCGGTGAATGCGCGCAGACGCACGCGTGACGCGGCTTCGTCCACAAGGTCGATCGCCTTGTCCGGCAGGAACCGGTCGCCGATGTAGCGCGCGGACATCTTGACGGCCGCGAGGATCGCGTCGTCCGTGATGCGCACCTTGTGATGCGCTTCGTACTTGTCGCGCAGGCCGCGCAGGATCTCGACCGCCTCTTCCTCGGACGGTTCGCCGACCAGCACCGGCTGGAAACGGCGTTCGAGCGCCGCGTCCTTCTCGATATTCTTGCGGTATTCCTCGATGGTCGTCGCGCCGATGACCTGCATCTCGCCTCTGGCGAGCGCGGGCTTGAGGATGTTGGCGGCGTCGACCGCGCCCTCCGCCGAGCCGGCGCCGACGAGCGTATGGATCTCGTCGATAAACAAGATCACGTCGCCCGCTTTGATGACTTCGTCCATCGCGGACTTGATGCGTTCCTCAAAGTCGCCGCGGTATTTCGTGCCCGCGACCATACCGGTCAGATCCAGCGCCACGATGCGCTTGTCACGCAGCGTTTCCGGCACCTCGCCCGTGGAGATCTTCAGCGCAAGCCCTTCGGCGATCGCCGTCTTGCCGACGCCCGGTTCGCCGATCAGACATGGGTTGTTCTTGGTGCGGCGGGACAGTATCTGGATGACGCGCTCGATCTCCTGACTTCTGCCGATCACGGGGTCGATCAAACCTTTTCCGGCTGCTTCCGTCAGATCGCGACCGAACTGATTGAGCGTGGGCGTGTTGGCCTGATTCTTGGCCTTCTTTTCCTCGGTCGGGCTCTTGTAGCTGCCGCCGCTGCCCATGGCCTTGGTCAGATTGGTCTGCACGTCCTGCAGGGAAATGTTCAGCTCGCGCAGGATCGCCGCCGCGGCGCTGTCGGATTCGCGCAGCAGCGCGGACAGCAGATGCTCCGTGCCGACGTAGGAATGTCCCATCGCACGCGCCTGCGCCACAGCCAGATTCATAATGATGTGCTTGCAGCGCGGCGTGAAATCGTTGGCGGTCAGTACGGTCGGGCTGCCGATGCCGACAGAACTGCGGATCAGCTCCTCGACCGTGTCGGCGTCCGCCTTCGCCGCGGACAGCGCCGCATACGCTACGCCGCCCTGTTCCGACAGCAGACCGAGCAGCAGATGCTCGCTGCCGATATAGGTATGTCCCAATTCCTCCGCTTTTTCGATCGCGCGGTTGAGCGCCGCGTTCGCTTTTTCGGTGTAACCCGTGAATTTATACATCATACTTCTTCATCTCCTTGTGTAAGCAGTGCGGTGCGTACCGCTTCGGCGCGGACTGCATCGCGTTTCGCGGGGGACAGATTCTGTCCGCTTGCCGCGTTGATCGTCGCGGGCTGCATACGCACGATCAGCTCGTTGATCTTCTCCATCGACAGCGGGAAGATCTGCCGGGCCGCGCCCATACGCACCAGCGAGATCAGTTCCATAAATTCGTCGGCGCTCAGAAGCCGCGCGCTGCTGAGCACGCCGCGTGCGCGCCAGATCTTGTCGATCTCCGATTCGTTCTGCAAAAGCTGCTCTTCGGCGGCGCGTTCCTGCGAAACGATCTGTAATGTAATAGCGCGCAGGTTGTCGATCGCCGCCTGCTCGGTGATGCCGAGCGTGATCTGATTGCTGATCTGATAGATGCTCCCGCGTGCGGACGAACCTTCGCCGTAAGCGCCGCGGATCACAAGACCGAGCTTGGACACGGTCGCCGCCAGAGAAGAAATGCGTCCCGTCGCGTCCAGCGCCGGCAGATGCAGCATGACCGAAGCGCGCATGGCGGTGCCGAGGTTCGTCGGACACTGCGTCAGATAACCGATGCGCTCGTCGAACGCATACTGTAAACGCTTGTCAAGCATGGTGTCGATCTTGTCCGCGATGTCGTACGCCTGCTCGAGCGCAAGCCCTGCCTGCATCACCTGCAGGCGGATGTGATCCTCCTCACAGAGCATGATCGACACGCTCTCGTCGTCCGTCAGCAGCAGCGCGCGCCCTTCGCGGTCGGTCGTGAATTCCGGACTGATCAGATGCCGCTCCGCGAGGGAGACGGCCTGACTGGGCGTCAGGGACGCCATGTCGATCCGATGGAACGTATTGCTGCCGTCCGACAGGACCGCGTCGCTGATCTCGGCGCAGATCTTTTTCTTGCTCTGCACGTCCAGCCGGTTCGGGAATGGATAAGCCTCCAGATTGCGCGCCAGCCGCACACGCGTGCTCAGCACGACGTCGCCCTGGTCGCCTTTTTCGATGTACCATTTTTTCATGACGTTCATCCTCCCCTTACGCTTCCAGCTCTCGGATCTCGTCGCGCAGCTTCGCAGCCTGTTCAAAATCCTGCTCAGCCACGGCGTCGTTCATCTTTGCCTTGAGCTGCTCGATCTTTTCCTCACGCAGCTCCTCTTCCGTTTTTTCCTGTACCGGCGCATAGGTCCCGACGCTGCCGGCGACCTTGCCCGTATGGCGTATCCTGCCGTGGATGCGCTGCAGCGTGGGCAGCAGCCGGTCATAGAACGTCCGGTAGCAGTCCGCGCATCCGACTTTGCCGGCGCGGACGATGTCGTTCCAGGAGCTGCCGCATTTGCGGCACCGGTTTCCCGTGCCGAGCTGGTTCTGCGGCGCGGCCGTTTCGTTCAGAAAGCCGCCCAGCAGATCGCCGAAGCTGAAGCCGAAGCCGCTGAACACGTCCGCGTATCCCTGCGACGCCGCGCATTCCGCGCACAGATGGCGCTCCGACGTCTCTCCGTTCACCACGCGTTTGATATGCGTCGTGGCCTCCCGTTTTCCGCAATTCTGACACAACATACTAAACACTCCTTTCAAGGCGTTTTCTTAATTTAACGCGAGCAGCAGTTGTTTGAACACGCTTGCCCGCACCTCGTCCCGCTGCGTCTGCGGCAGGGCGCGGAAACAAATGTCCGAGGTGGCGGCCAGGATCAGTTTGGCGGCCGGCTCCTCCAGGACGCCGCTGTACGTCAGGTTCGTGACGTGCGCTCGGCAGGTCTGCTCGTCGAGCGATCGGCCGATGTTGTTGACGACGTGCATGAGCATCACGCCCTTGTCGAGATTGACACGGCGGATGCGTATGTACCCGCCGCCGCCGCGCCGCGACTCCACGATGTACCCCTGCTCCGGGGTGAACCGGGAGGACAGGACGTAATTGATCTGGCTCGGCACGCACCCCATCAACTGCGCAAATTCGTTGCGCTGGATCTCCGTACTCCCGTCCTGATCGAGCATTTTCAGGATCATTTGGGCGATACTGTTGCTGAGGTTCATACGATCATCTTCCTTCGTTTGACTTTGACTTTCTTTGACCTTTGAACACAGTATACTGCCTTTTGACCAAAACGTCAAAGGTCAGGAAAGGTCAAATCCGGCCTTTGGCGGTACTTTTTCAGATATAATCTTTTATTTTCTCGTTTTTTCTCACTTTTTCAGACTTTTTTAAAACTGCCGGTTGTTGCGCGGCGTTTCCTTATGCAGCTTTCCGCGCTTGCCGGGCGTGGCACGCATCGTCATGCGGGACAGATGCACCTTGCTCGGCTGCGGCTCGTCGGAAAAGGGATCGGGCGTCAGCTCCTCGCCCAGCTCGACGCTGTTGTCGTCGTAGGGCGGCTTGCCTCCGAAATTCTTTGCGGTCATTTTCTGCACCTCCTCAGAGGTAGTGTTGCCCGGACAAAGCGGTTTTAACAAAAAAATGTCACCGATCCTGCCGAATGCCATATGCTGTCATTGAGGCAACGCTTGCAACTGAGTGCTGCCCATCGACGAAAGGAGGGCGACACAATGGGTTGTGGATGCAATAACAACTGGATCCTGCTTCTGGTCATCATCCTGTTATTCTCCGACTGCGGTTGCGGCTGCGGCTGCGGTTGCGGCAACAACAACGGCTGCGGTTGCTGACGTCAGTCCGTAACGCAGGAGAGCCGACGTCCTTTCGGGCGCCGGCTCGTGGTTTTTTTGTTTTATTTTCTATCCGTACGCAAAAGTCTCCGGTCGAATCGCGGCATCTTACGCCCACGTAAAATTCTCCGGACCGGCCAACAGTTCAAAGTGATACTTTACGATCCCGAGATCGATCCTGAGACACGGTCCGAAGCGACCGGTCCTGACGGATACCCGATCCCCGTTCAGGGAAAACTTGAATTTTTGCTGATTCATAGCGGTTGGCGCACAGAGCGCCGACCGGATTCCGCGAATATACCAGTCGGGCAGATTCGTTGTATTGTCGCTCACCTGAGAAAACGATTTGCTCTTTCGGGATCTCCCTTGCGTTTGCCCATAGCCCAACGCGATCAGGATGACCTCCGTCTCATCCTCCGCAACGATCGCTTCGCTTTTGCCGTGTGTCAGCGCGGCCCAACACGTATTCAGGCCGAGTTCCTGTGCCTTTAAAACCACCTGTTCGCCGTAATATCCGCACCGTTCCTCAAGATCCTCCCCGTTTTTCCCAACGAGCGCGATATAATTGCTGCAATTCCTGAATTTTCCGTAGTGCGCCTTTCGGGAGTTGAAGCAGCGCGGTTCATCATAGATTATCTGAATAGACAGTTCTCCGGCGATACTGCACTGCCGCGCAAATGCGTCCAGCTCGTCGCGGACCTCCTGCGGGATCGACTTCTCTCTGAATTGACGCACGCTATGACGGCATCGGACCAGATCCCATTTTTCCTGCATCAGATCCCATTCTTTCTGCAATTGTTCCGAGTACCCCCATTCTTTCAGGAGCTGCTCGGCTTTTTCTTCAGAGACCGTATCCAACTTATCCCAGTGTCCCTGCCCAAGACTGATCGCTCTTCTGTAACCTTCGTCCGCATCGAAAAAACGTCTCCACACAAGTTCATGCCTGTACAGGATCAGATCTGCACCGTGGGGAGGGCGCCGGATCAGCACATCATTTTCCGCGTCATATTGGTAGACGGCTTTTTCTTCACACATACCTGTCTTCCCTTGCCTCCTTACTTCTGTCCGTAATAGGCGTTCGCGCCGTGCTTGCGCAGATAGTGCTTATCGAGCAGCGCCTGCGGGATCGGCGAAGTCTGCCCCAGCTGCATCGTGTGCCACGCCATAAACGCCGCTTCCTCGAGCACGACGGCGTTATGCACGGCTTCGAGGGCGTCCCGGCCCCACGTGAACGGCCCGTGCGACGCGACCAGCACGCCGGGGACCGCCGCCGGATCGAGACCGCGGAAGCGCTCCACGATCACGCTGCCCGTCTCGGCTTCGTAGGCGCCGCCAATCTCCGCGGCCGTCATCTCGCGCGTACAGGGCACCTCGCCGTAAAAGTCGTCCGCGTGCGTCGTCCCAAGCGCAGGTATGCCGCGCTTGGCCTGTGCGAAGACCGTCGCCCAGCGCGAATGCGTATGCACGACGCCGCCGATCCCGGGGAACGCGCGGTAGAGCGCCAGGTGCGTGGGCGTGTCGCTCGAGGGCTTGTAATGCCCCTCGACGACCTCCCCGCCGGCAAGATCGACCACGACCATGTCCTGCGGGCGCATCGTGTCATATTCCACGCCGCCGGGCTTGATGACGACCAGTCCCCTTTCGCGGTCGACCGCGCTGACGTTGCCCCATGTAAAGGTCACCAGTCCGTACGCGGGCAGCTGCAGATTGGCTTTGCAGACTTGTTCTTTCAAAGCGTCAAGCATCATATATCCCTTCCTTCTCCCCCATCTTATCCCCTGCGGCGAGAGATGTCAACAGAAGATTTGCAGTTTTTTTGCAAAATTCCGAATTGAAATAATAATTGACCTTCTCCCATTTATAATAGAAACAGATTATGCATCACCATGGGAGGGTTCGCGATGAAGGATCTCCGTCAATCGCTCCGCAGACTTCGTTGGCAAAACATCTGTATGCTCACGGTCGCCGGGTTCGTGTATGCGGTCGGCGTGACGATGTTCCTCACGCCGGTGCATCTGTACGACAGCGGCATCTCCGGCACGTCGATGCTCCTGTCGCAGCTCACGCCGCCGTACCTGAAGCTGCCGCTCTTTCTGATCGTGCTGAACGTCCCGCTGTTCCTGTACGGCTTGCGGCGGCAGGGTAAGCTGTTCACGCTGTACGGCGTGTATGCCGTGTCCGCGTACGCATTCGGTGCGTTCGTAATCGAAGATCTGCTGCCGATCGACGTCAGCTCCGCCTCCCCGATCGCGCAGAAGGATCTGCTGCTCTGCGCGCTGTTCGGCGGATTGATCTGCGGCTTCGGCACGGGACTTGCGCTTCGGTTCGGCGGCGCGATCGACGGCGTCGAGGTGATCGCCGTGATCTTCGCGCCGCAGCTCGGTCTGTCCGTCGGCACGATCATGATGATCTACAACGCGATCCTGTACATCGCCTGCGGCGCTTTGACGGGGCACTGGATCCCGGCGCTGTATTCGATCGTGGCCTATGCCGTCGCGCTGAAAACGGTCGACTATGTGGTCGAGGGCTTCGACCGGTCGAAGGCCGCGCTGATCGTCACGACCAAACCGGAAGAGATCTGCGCGGCGCTCTCCGCCGAGTACCAGAGCGGTGTGACGCGCATCACCGCCACGGGCGGCTATTCCTACGCAGAAAAGACGATGATCTATTTCGTCGTCAACCGCTTCCAGATCGCCAAGATGAAAGACATCGTCCACACGCTCGATCCGCAGGCATACATCACCATCAACGACGTGGCGGACGTTTTTCCCGCCAAGCAGCGAAAGAAATAGGAGGAAACCATGCCCCCCGCAAACAATGAACTGCGCTTCCTCGGCACCGGCGCCGCCGACTGGAACACACCGAACAAAGACGGCTTCTTCCGTCGGAACGCCGCCGCATTGCTCAACGGCACGCTGCTGCTGGACTGCGGACCGCGGATCTGGGACTATGAAGCCGAAGTGCAGCCGGGCGCGCTGGACGGCGTGACGGACGTGCTGCTGACGCATGACCATGAGGATCACTTCGATCTGTCCGCACTGCTGAAGCTCGCCGAAACGCGGAAGCTCCGCCTGATGTGCGACGGCTTTGCGCGCGCGAAGATCGGTCGGCATCCGCATATCGAAACGATCCCTGTCCTGCCGTACGTCCCACTGCGGATGGGCGGCTTTACCGTGACGAGCGTGCCGGCGAACCACGACGTCGTGATGCAGGACGCGCGCAGTCCGGTACATTATATCCTGCGCACGCCGAACGGCAAAACCGTGTTCTACGGGCTGGACGGCGCATGGTTCCTGCGCCCGTCGTGGAAGGAGATGCTGCGGCACAAATTCGACGTGATGGTGCTCGACTGCACCGTCGGCGACCGGGACGACTGGCGCATTTTTGAACACAATTCGATCCCGATGCTGCGGATGATGACGCGTGAGATCATTTCGCAGAAGATGCTCGCGCCGGACGGCTGCATCGTCGCGTCGCACTTCGCCCGCGCGCTGCACGGCTCCCACGCCGAGACCGCCGCCGTGCTGGAGCGTTTTCACGTGCGCGCCGCCTTCGACGGAATGCGGATCGTTTTTTAAGGTAACGCCGCACAATTGAGGTGTGCGGATTGCGAAGCAAGATTTTTCGTCAGGTTGTACAAAAAGATCGCAGGCTTGCTGCCGCAAGTCAAGAGATTTTTGTGCAGCATGACGGAAACAGATTCGAGCAAGGCGTGCGCCGCGATTTGTGCGGCGTTGCCTTAAACCGTAAAAACAGCAAAAAACTCGTCATCCGCAATTGGGTGACGAGTTATTTTAATCTTGTTCGGCGCCGCTTGCGCGACGTGATGGCACGGGCCAGGAAAATGCCCGCGGAGTGGTGCGTCAGCAGACTTTCATCGTACCGCGCCTTTTCGATCATGCGCCGGCGCTCGAGCTTTTCCTGCTCGCGGTCGAGGTCGTCCGCGTCGAGACACTGATCGGTAAAGACAAACGCCCGATCCGCCTGCATCTGCGCAAAGCCGTCCGCGACCAGCAGCTCGTGCGTTTCGCCCGCGGCGCTGCGGTAAGACACCAGTCCGTAATCGACCGCCGCCGTGACCGGCTCATGCCCGGCGAGCAGCACGTATTCGCCGTCCGGCAGGCAGAGCTTGAGCATCTCCACGTCCTCGGACAGCACGCGCCTCTCCGGCGTGACGATATCCAGTCTGAATGTATTCATAGCGTCTTCGCCTTCTCGATCGCGTCGTCGATGTCGCCGACCATGAAGAACGCCGCCTCCGGCAGGTCGTCCACTTCGCCGTCCACGATGCGGCGGAAGCCCTCGACGGTTTTTTCCACGGGGACGTATTTGCCCTCGTTGCCGACGAACGCCTTGGCGACGTGCAGCGGCTGCGACATGAAGCGCTGCAGCTTTCTGGCGCGGCGCACCGTCAGTTTGTCCTCCTTGGACAGCTCATCCATACCGAGGATGGCAATGATGTCCTTGAGATCCTGATAGCGCTGGATCGTTTCCTGCACCTGCATTGCCACGCGGTAATGCGTCTGGCCGACGTATTCCTTCTCCAAAAGACGGCTCGCGGACGCGAGCGGATCGACGGCAGGATAAATGCCCTGCTCGGCGATCTCGCGCGAGAGCACCGTCGTCGCGTCCAGATGCGAAAAGATGGTCGCGGGCGCGGGATCGGTCAGATCGTCCGCGGGCACATAGACCGCCTGCACGGACGTGATGGAGCCCTTGTCCGTCGAAGCGATACGCTCCTCTAAATCACCCAGCTCGTTCGCCAGCGTCGGCTGATAGCCCGCCGCGCTGGGAAGTCTGCCGAGCAGCGTGCTCACCTCGTTGCCCGCCTGCACATAACGGAAGATGTTGTCGATAAACAGCAGAACGTCCTTGCGCTGCTCGTCGCGCAGGTATTCCGCCATCGTCAGTCCCGACAGCGCCACACGCATACGGCTGCCCGACGGCTCGTTCATCTGGCCGAACGCCAGGATCGCCTTTTCGATGACGCCGCTTGCCTGCATATCGGCGATCAGCTCCGTGCCCTCGCGGCTGCGTTCGCCCACGCCGGTGAACACGGAATAGCCGCCGTGCTCGCGCGCCACATTGTGGATCAGCTCCATAATCAGCACCGTCTTGCCGACGCCCGCGCCGCCGAACAGGCCGATCTTGCCGCCCTTCGGATACGGCACCAGCAGGTCGATGACCTTGACGCCGGTCTCGAAGATCTCTGTCGCGGGCTTCTGCTCGCGCAGCAGCGGCGCTTCGCGGTGGATCGGCATGAGCTTTTCGGCTTCGATGGGGCCTTTGCCGTCGATCGGACGTCCCAGAACGTCCACCACGCGGCCGAGCACCTTCTCGCCCACCGGCACGCAGATGCCTTCGCCGGTCGACCAAACGCCCACGTCGCAGGACAGGCCCTCCGTCGCTTCGAGCGCAACACAGCGCACGACGCCCTCGCTGATCTGGGACACGACCTCCATGTGGCAGCGGCCGTCGTCCGTCGTTGCAAGCGCGTTGACGCGCGGCTCCTCGCCGGGCGCAAAACGCACGTCCAGCACAGGTCCGGCGATCTTGATGATTTTTCCGTGTACGGTCTCGGAAGCCATAGGCGCCTCCTTCTATTATACTTATACTGAATGTCGGATCAATTCCGTCGCGGCCGCGATCTCCGTCAGTTCGCTCGTTATCGTCAGCTGCCGCGCCGTATTGTACGCCGTGGTGAGCTTTTTGATCATCTCGTCCGCGTTTCGCGTCGCGCTCTGCATCGCTTCCATCCGCGACAGATTCTCGCAGATCTGCGCCGAGCAGAAGCAGCCGTACAGATACCCCTGCAGGTACTGCGGCACCATTTTGTTGAACACTTCTTCGGACGACGGCTCATAGGTCATCCGCGCCGGATACGGCGCATCGATCGGAATCGTTTCAAAGTTTTCAACTACCAGCGGAAGTAGCCGATGTATGATCACCGACTGCTTCGCGGCAGATTCATATTCGGTAAAGACCACATAAATGTCCCGCACGAACCCGCAGCGGTAAATGTCGATCAGCTCCTGCGCGATCGTGTAGACATGGTGCATGGACGGGTACTGCGACGCGCCTTCAAAATCCCGATAGATCTCCACGCCGCGCGCGCGCAGGATCTCCGCGATCTTCAGCCCCGCGGTGTAAACGACCGTCTCACGTCCGTCCGCCCGCACACGCTGCAGCTGCGCCTCAACGACGGCCGCCACATTCTGGTTGTACGCGCCGCACAGGCTTTTGTCGGACGCGATCACTAAAAACGCCGTATCGTGTTTGCCGAGATACCCGTCGCTGTCGATGAACGCGTTGCGCACGTCCGGCGACTTTTCCAGAAGATCCTTCACCGCGGTGCAGACGTAGCGCATATAGGCGCGGTTATAGTCCGCCCGTTCCATTCCCTGACGCATGGCGCTCGCGGAGAGCATATACATCGCATTCGTTACGTGCCGCGTCTGGTAGATCGCGTCGAGATCGCGGTTGATCTCGTTGATGTTTTTTACAGCCATACCGCCACCCCGTCAGGACCGCGCGGCCTGCAGGATCGCCTGCTCCTGCTGCGGCGTGAAGTCGCCGGTGCGGTCGATCTGCGCGAGGGCGTCGCCGCACGTTTCGTGCATCTTTTGCAGGAACGCGCGCGCCGCGTCGTGAATCTGCGCCGGCGCGACGTCGTCGAATCCGCTGTTTTTGAACCAGAGCAGCAGCGCGACCTTTTCGCTGAGGCTGTACAGCTCGTGCTTGCCCTGCGTGAGCAGCTGCGTCAGCCGCTCGCCGCTGCCGAGCATCTTTTTGGTGGACGCGTCGAGGTCGGCGCCGAAGCGCGAAAAGACCGCCATCTCCCTGTACTGCGCCAGCTCGATGCGCAGCGACGACGACACCTTGCGCATCGCCTGCGGCTGCGCGGCGCGCCCGACGCGCGACACGGACAGGCCGGTATTGACGGCCGGACGCACGCCGTTGTGGAACAGCTCCGATTCGAGATAGATCTGACCGTCCGTGATGGAGATCACGTTGGTCGGGATATAGGCGGAAATGTTGCCGCCCTTGGTTTCAATGATCGGCAGCGCCGTCAGCGTGCCGCCGCCGCGCGACGCGGACAGACAGGCGGCGCGTTCCAGAAGACGGCTGTGCAGATAGAAGATATCGCCCGGATACGCTTCGCGCCCCGGAGAACGGCGCAGCAGCAGCGACATCGCACGGTAAGCGACGGCGTGCTTGGACAGATCGTCATAGACGACCAGCACGTCCCTGCCCCGCTCCATGAAGTATTCGCCGACCGCACACGCAGCGTAAGGCGCCAGATACTGCAGCGCCGGCGAATCGGACGCCGTCGCCGCGACGACGACGCTGTATTCCATCGCGCCGCTCGAACGCAGCGTCTCGATCACGGAGGACACGGTCGACGCCTTTTGTCCGACGGCGCAGTAAATGCAGATCATATCCTTGCCCTTCTGGTTGAGGATGGCGTCGAGCGCAAGCGTCGTCTTGCCCGTCTGCCGGTCGCCGATGATCAGCTCGCGCTGCCCGCGGCCGATCGGAACAAGGCTGTCGATAGAAATCATGCCCGTCTCCATCGGCGCGTCCACGGCGCGCCGGCTCACAAGATCGGGCGCGGGACGCTCCACGGGATAGTAAACGTCGGAAACGATCTCCTCGCCGTCGAGCGCGCGGCCGATCGGATCGATCACGCGGCCGAGCAGCATATCGCCCACCGGCACGTCGCAGACGCGTCCCGTGCCGCGTACGCGGCTGCCGACGCGGATGACGTCCGCCGTATTCAGGAGCACGACGCCCGCGCCGTCCTCTTCCAGGTCGATCGCCATGCCGAACGCGCCGCTCTCAAACTGCAGCAGCTCGCCGTAGCACCGGCCGGGCAGTCCCGTCACACGCGCCACGCCGTCGCCGACACGGCTGACCGTCCCGTAGGCATAGACCACGGGCTGCACGGAAAAGGATTCGATTTTTTGTTTCAGGAACGCACTCAGGTCTGTTGCCATGCGCTCACTCCTTGCTGTCAAGACTGCCGCGCATCGCCTGAAGCTGCGTGCGCAGGCTCATATCGTAGATCTTGCCGTCATACAGCACGATAAAACCGCCGAGCAGGGACTCGTCCGTCTCCCGCTCGCAGTTGACCGCGCCGAACCGCCCGGCTATTCTTTCACAGATATAGGCGTACGCGTCGTCCGACACGTTCGCCGCACAGAGAATCTTTGCTTTTTTCATGACGCTTTCCCACCGCTGAGGCTCTCGTCGAACAGACGGTCCGCCATCTTTTTCGTGTCCGCGTCCGTGATGCTGTGTCCGAGCAGCTTTTCACTGATGCCGAACGCGAGATCCACGACGTCGCGCTGCATCGTGCCGAGCGTTTCGTCGTGCTCCTGCTTGGCGCGCGCACGCGCGTCGTCCAGGATGCTTTGCGCCTCGGCGTGCGCTTCGGCGCGGATCGCGTCCGCTTCGGCCTCGGCCTCGCGGCGCGCCGCCTGCCTGTGCGCCTGCGTCTCAGCCTCGCAGTTTTGCAGCTTTTCTTCGTACTCCGCTTTGACCTTCTGCGCCTCGGCCGCTTTCTCCTCGGCTTTTGCGGCCTCGGCAGCCACGCGCGCGGTACGCGCGTCCATAAACTTGCGGATCGGTTTGTAGGCGAGCGAACGCACGATCACGAACAGCAGAACGATATTCAGGATGTTGAGCAGGAAGTCGATCGGGATCTTGGACAGATCCAGTCCTAAACTCTCCATAGTATTCCCTTCCCTGTCTTATTTGACCGCGAGGATCAGCGCGATCACGAATGAATAGATCGCGGTGGATTCGGCCAGCGCCAGGCCGAGAAGCAGGATGGAATTGATCTTACCGGAAGCCTCCGGCTGACGCGCGGTCGCGTCGACGGCCTTGCTCGTCGCAAAGCCCATCATAATGCCGGCGCCCAGTGCGGGCAGAAGTGCAAGTGCCGCTGCGAATGGTGTCATGGTTGATTACCTCCCAATATTATTCGGTCGCCTCTCGGATGAAGGTGAGAGACAGGATGATAAAGATATACGTTTGGATGAGCGGGTGGAACAGATTGAAGTACAGTCCCGCCAGCGAGGTGAGGCCGACGGCATAGCCGCCCAGCGAGTTTTTCAGCAGATCCATCACGATCATGCCGCCGAGCATATTGCCGAACAGTCGGCACGCCAGAGAAACCGGCGCGGCGACGTCGCTGAGAATGCGCATGGGCATGATCATCGGCGAGGGCGACGCGAGCGACTTCACGCGGCCGAACAGCCCCTTCTTTCGCACGCCGTAATAGTTCAGCAGATAGAACGTGCACAGCGCCAGAGAAAGCGTGAACTCCACGTCCGAGGTCGGCGGACGCTGACCGAAAAGCTCCGACGCGGCGCAGCCGATCAGCAGCACGGCCACGGAGAACATATACGCCGGTAAAACGGGCGACAGATCGCCGGCATTGTCGTGCACGAACTTGTCGACAAATTCGACGGCCGCCTCCAGAAGGTTCTGCAGCCCCTTCGGCTCATCCTTGAATTTCGGATACGCGATCAGGCGGAACAGGATGCACAGCACGGCGATCACGCCGAGCAGGACGTAGGCCGTCAGCGTCGTGCGCGCGACAGACAGCGGCCCGAGCTGCACGCGCGGCGAGAACATCTCCAGCTCCAGCGATATGCCTTTCGGCCCGCCTGTCACGAGATTGACCACGCACGCGACGAAAAACCACGCGCTGATGACCATGCCGAAAAAGGGAAGCCGCCGCTTCTTTTTCGCTTTTTTCGGATCCGGCTCCGAGAGCGTGTCGTGCCGCTTTTTACACCAGAGCACAAGGAACACGACAAACACGACCGCGGAAGCCGCGAGCTTGATCCCGGTCAGGGTATCCAAAACGCTTCACCTCTTTTCCTTCAGGATCGCAAGGACGGCACAGACCGTGCCGACCGCCAGAACGCCGCTGCCCGCGCCGATCCCGAACCATTTCGCCGCCGCAGAGGGCAGCAGCAAAAACACGGGGACCAGCACGGCGGCATAGGATGCGAGCTTGGCGCACAGCAGCAGGATCGGCGTCCTGCCGGAGAGCACGCGTCCCGCGATGACCTTCGTCAAAAAAAATTCTGCCGCTCCGAACAGAGCGCCGGGCAGCAACCAGAGGATCGGACCCATACAGTACGCCTCTCCATAATATGGTACGGTAAAATATCTTTAATTATAGCGCGAACGCCGAAAAAAACAAGCGGTAAAATAGCCAAAATCATTCTCTCGTTTTTGTGCAAAGCAACCAATGCTTTCCGCCTCTACCAGCCGAGAAAATTTCGCGCCGCGCCGAACGCGAGCAGCACGGTCAAAATGCCGATCGCCGCGGCCTTCGGCGCGCCGTGCAGCAGCCGGTCCCCCCGTCGGACGTAGCCGACGGCATACGAAAGCGCGACATAAACGCCCGCGGGCAGCAGACAAAGGACGGCGCGGTTATACGCGAACGCGGCGCGCAGATCGCCGTGCAGAAGACTGACCGCCATGCGCGTCACGCCGCAGCCGGGACACTTCAGCCCCGTCAGCGCGTACACGGGACACGGAATACCCCATCCCGTCCGACGCACCAAAAGCGCATAAAGGAAACCTGCGCACAGCAGGATCCCCACCGCGCGCAGGAGTTTAAAAAGTCTTGTTCGCATCATTGACGCACAGTCGCCATCTTGTTCAGATCGGACTGGATCAGACACATATTGATGATGCCGAAGCCGAAGATCGACAGGACCAGATACAATATCTCCGTGTTGTCCTCGGCGGGCATATTGCGCACCTGCTTGGCATACTTCATCTTTTTTCCGGCCTGGTAGTACCAGTACCAGCCGTAGATGCCGCCGGTAATGATGGTCAGCAGCCATGTGACGCCGCCGGTGAACGAGGTCTGGTCGTTCGCGGCCTTCCGGACGTCCTCGACCATCTTGATGAACCAGAAGATGTTGTAGATGCCGCAGGTCACGACAGACAGAAGCACCGCGAGCGCAATATCGCGCGCCTCGATGCCGCAGTCGTAAAACTTCGGACTGCTGTACGAATACGCTTGCGCGAACGACGCGTTTCCGTAAGGATTTGATCCGGCATAACTCTGGCTCTGCTGCGACGCGTACGACTGACTCGCATAGGGATCGGTCTGCGTCGTATCGGGCTGCGCATACGTCTGCTGTACGGGTTCCGGCTGCACCGCCGTACCGCAGTTCGGGCAGAATTTTAAGTCGTCTGTGAGCGGCGTGCCGCAATTGCTGCAATTCATAGTAAGACCTCCTTTTTCTTTGTTTCATTCTATCACAGAACGGATGCAGAGTCAATGAACCATTTGTGAAATCTTCTTTAAGTTTTTTCTTGTATGCGCGCGCCGGCTGTGCTATACTGGATGCGGAACGGAGGGATTCAAATGATTTTGACAAGCGATACGGGACTTTCCCGCGACGAGCTTCGCGATGCGATCCGAAAAGCGCTCGACGGCAGGGCGCTGCGTAAGGTGCTGATCCTGCCGCCGGACTATACGCGGCTGTATTCCGGCGCGGGCGTCCTTACGGCGATGGTTTATGATCTGCTGCATGAAACATGCGAGATCGACGTCATGCCCGCGCTCGGCACGCATGAGCCGATGACGCGCACGGAGTGGACGGCGTTCTTCGGCGACGGCGTGCCGTTTGACCGCATGATCGTGCACAACTGGCGCACCGACGTCGTCAAGCTCGGCGAGGTGCCGGCGGACTTCGTGCGAAACGTATCCGAAGGGCTGGTCGACAGCAAGATCGACGTCGAGGTCAACCGCCGCATCGTGGACAAAAGCTACGACCTGATCCTCTCGATCGGGCAGGTCGTGCCGCACGAGGTGGTCGGTATGGCCAACTACTCCAAAAATATATTCGTCGGCTGCGGCGGCAGCAGCATGATCAACAGCTCGCACATGCTCGGCGCGTTCTACGGCATGGAGCGCATCATGGGCAAGGACCACTCCCCCGTGCGCAAAGTGTTCGACTATGCGCAGACGCATTTCCTCGCCGACGTGCCGCTGCTGTATTTTCTCACGGTCACGACGAGCGAACACGACGAAACGCATATCCACGGTCTGTGCATCGGCAGCACGCGCGACGTGTTCGAGCAGGCCGTGTCGCTCAGCCAGCAGCTCAATCTGACGCACCTGGACAGACCGATCCGCAAGGCTGTGGTCTACCTGGACCCGCGGGAATTCAAGAGCACATGGCTCGGAAACAAGGCCGTCTACCGCACGCGCATGGCGATCGCCGACGGCGGCGATCTGGTCATCCTCGCGCCCGGCGTGCGCAAATTCGGCGAGGACGCCGAAAACGACCGCCTGATCCGCAAATACGGGTACGTCGGCCGGGAAAACATCCTGCGCCTCGTAGAGGAAAACGAGGATCTGCGGGAGAACCTCTCCGTCGCGGCGCACCTGATCCACGGTTCGTCGGACGGACGGTTCCGCATCACCTACTGCACAAAGGAGCTCACGGGCGACGAGGTGCGCGGCGCGGGCTTCGGCTTCATCCCGTACGACGAGGCCGTCCGCCGCTACGACCCGCAAAGCCTTACGGACGGTTTCGTGACGCTGCCGGACGGCGAGGAGATCTTTTACATCAGCAACCCCGCTTTGGGGCTGTGGACCGTCGGGTAAGCTAGTGAACGAACGGAAGGAGAAAAGCATATGCCCAAATTGAGCGAACGGGTGGAGACGTTCACCGACTCTGTGATCCGCAGGATGACGCGCATCAGCAACGCATACGGGGCGATCAATCTGTCCCAGGGGTTTCCGGATTTCGACCCGCCGCAGGCGCTGCTGGACGCGCTGGCCAAGACGGCCTGCGACGGACCGCATCAATACTCCATCACCTTCGGCGCGCAGAACTTCCGTGAAGCGCTCTCGCGAAAGGTATCGAAAACCTTCGGCAGAACGGTCGATCCCGACACGCAGCTGTGCGTCACCTGCGGCAGCACCGAAGCGATGATGGCGGCCATGATGACGATCTGCAACCCCGGCGACAAGGTGATGGTGTTCTCGCCCTTCTACGAAAACTACGGAGCGGACGCAATTCTGTCCGGCGCGGAGCCGATCTATATCCCGCTGGTCCCGCCGACGTATGATTTCGATCTGGACCGGATCGAAGCCGGTTTTCGGGAAGGCGCAAAAGCGATCATCATCTGCAACCCTTCCAACCCCTGCGGAAAGGTGTTCACGCGGGAAGAGTTGACCGCGATCGGCGCGCTCGCTCTGCGGTACGACGCCTTTGTCATCACGGACGAGGTGTATGAGCATATCGTCTTTGCCCCTCACGTCCATACGGCGATGGCTTCGCTGCCCGGTATGTTCGACCACACGATCACCTGCAATTCGCTCTCCAAGACCTATTCGGTGACCGGATGGCGATTGGGATATATCTGCGGGTCCGCACGCGTGATCGAGGGCGCGAGAAAGGTGCATGACTTTTTGACCGTCGGCGCGGCGGCGCCCTTGCAGGAGGCCGCCGTCGCGGGCTTAGAGCTCCCGGAGAGCTACTATGCCGAGCTGCAAAAGCTCTACACGCAAAAGCGAGACTTCTTCTGCGAAGGCTTGGACCGGATCGGACTGCAGCATAATATCCCGCAGGGGACGTATTTCGTCATGCTGGATATCCGGCAGTTTCTGGATCTGCCCCGGTTCCGGGGACTTTCCGATCTGGAGTTCTGCGAATGGATGATCAAAAATATCGGCGTCGCCGCCGTGCCCGGGTCCAGTTTCTTCCGCGAACCCGTAAATCACCTGATCCGCCTGCACTTTGCCAGACAGCAAAGCACGCTGGAGGAGGCGCTGCGCCGACTTGAAAAAATGGCGGAATATCTGAAATAAGCAAAAAAAGATCGTCGACAACCTTCCGAACGGATAGGCTGTCGACGATTTCAGTTTTCGTAAACGCGTCCCTTAACAAGCACGCAGCGGATCCTGTTTTGACTGTCCAGAACCAGAAGATCGGCGTCCTTGCCGGGTTCGATGCTGCCGATCCTGTCCGCCGCGCCGGCGACGCGCGCGGGATTGATCGTACAGGCGCGCAGCGCGTCGGCAAAGGGAACGCCCCACGCGAGCAGATTGCGAAACTCCGTATGCAGATCCGTTGTGGACGCGGCGATCGTGCCGTCGGCCAGCCTCGCCCGGCCGCCGCGCACGAAAACCTTTTGTCCGCCGAGCACGTATTCGCCGTCGCCGCAGCCTGCCGCGCGCATGGCGTCGCTGACGACCACGGCGCGGTCGGCGCCCAGCAGCCGCATCGCCATGCAGACGACGGCCGGATGGTTATGGAAGCCGTCGCAGATCAGCTCCGCGGTCGCCGTGCCGCTGCACAGGATCGCCGTCACGGGACCGGGTTCGCGGTTGCGGATGGGCGGCATCGCGTTGAACAGGTGCGTCGCGTGCGAAAAGCCGTGCTCGAGCGCTTCGAGCATCTGCGCATAGCTCGCGGCCGTATGGCCGGCGGACACGGTACAGCGCCCGGACGCCCGTTCGGCAAACGCCGAAGCGCCCGCCTTTTCCGGCGCGGCGTCCACCACGCACACGCGGCTGATCGCGTCCAGCGCCGCAAACTCCGCATAGTCGGCGGGACGGATGAACGCGCCGCACTGCGCGCCCTTTTTTTCTGCGGAGATATACGGGCCTTCCATGCGCACGCCCAATACGCGCGCGCCCTCTTCCCTGCCCTTGAACGCTTCCACGGCGGCAAACTGCGCCGCCAGATCGTCGAACGGCAGCGTCATGCTCGCCGGGCAGAACGACGTCACGCCGTGACGCAGAAGGAAGCGCGACATTTTTTGCAGCGACTGCGGATCGGCGTCCGCCATATCTCCGCCGCCCCCGCCGTGGATATGGATGTCCACAAATCCCGGCACAACGGTACAGCCCGTGCAGTCGAGCGCCCCGTCCGTCTGCGGCAGGCTCTCGCCGAGCCGCTCTATTTTTCCGTCCCGCACGGCGACGTCCAGCCTTTGCGGGCGGAACGCGCCGTCGTAGACCGTCGCATTTTTCAGTATCATACCGTTGTCCCCATAAAAAAGGACGGGAGCGCGTCCCGTCCCTTTTGCATTGTTTTAATAGGCCTTGCCCCAGTAGACCATGTGTTTGGCGGGTTTTCCGCAGCACACGCAGACGTCGCTGAGCTTTTCCTGCTCGAAGGGGATGCAGCGCGAGCCGACGCCCGTCTGTTCCTTGACCGCGTCCTCGCACGCTTCCTCGCCGCACCACATCGCCTTGACGAAGCCGTCGCCGCCTTCCGCGAGCGAGGTGCGGATCTCGTCGATCGTCGTGCAGGCATAGGTGCGTCTCTCGCGGTTCTCGAGCGCCTTGTCGTAGATCGACTTGGCCAGCGCCTTCAGCAGGCGGTCGATCTCCTGCTCGAGATCCTCCAGCGGGACGAAGTATTTCTCGCGCGTATCGCGCCGCACCAGTACGCACTGGTTCTTTTCGATGTCCTTCGGGCCGATCTCCAGCCGAAGCGGAACGCCCTTCATCTCGTACTCCGAGAATTTCCAGCCGGGGGAATTGTCGCTGTCGTCGAGCTTGACGCGGAACGTCCTGCTCAGGCGCTCGCGCAGCGCATACGCGTTGTCGAGCACGCCCGGCTTATGCTGCGCGATCGGCAGGATGACGACCTGGATCGGCGCGACCGCGGGCGGAAGCACCAGGCCGTTGTTGTCGCCGTGCGACATGATGACCGCGCCGATCAGGCGTGTCGTCATGCCCCAGGAGGTCTGATGCACATATTGAAGCTGATTGTTTTTGTCCGTATACTGGATATCGAACGCTCTAGCGAAGCCGTCGCCGAAATAGTGGGACGTGCCGGCCTGCAGCGCCTTACCGTCGTGCATGAGCGCCTCGATCGCGTAGGTATCCTCCGCACCGGCGAATTTGTCGCTCTCGGTCTTTTTGCCCTTGATGACCGGCATACACAGCTCTTCCTCGCAGAAGGACGCGTATACGTTCAGCATCCGCTCCGTCTCCTCGATCGCTTCCGCGGCCGTGGCGTGAACGGTGTGCCCCTCCTGCCACAGGAACTCGCGCGAACGCAGGAACGGGCGCGTCGTCTTTTCCCACCGCACGACCGAGCACCACTGGTTGTACAGCTTCGGCAGGTCGCGGTAGGAATGGACGATGTTGGCGTAATGCTCGCAGAACAGCGTCTCCGAAGTCGGACGCACGCACAGCCGCTCCGCCAAAGGCTCGCTGCCGCCGTGCGTGACCCATGCCACCTCCGGCGCGAAGCCCTCGACGTGATCCTTCTCCTTTTGCAGCAGGCTCTCCGGGATGAACATGGGCATATATACATTCTCATGTCCCGTCGCCTTGAAGCGCGCGTCGAGCAGGCGCTGGATATTTTCCCACACGGCATAGCCGTAGGGACGGATCACCATGCAGCCCTTGACGCTCGAATAATCGATCAGGTCCGCCTTCTTGACAATATCGGTATACCATTGGGCGAAGTCCACTTCCATGGAAGTGATCTCTTCGACCATCTTTTTTTGTTCAGCCAAACCTTAAACTTCCTCTCCGGAGGATCAGTGCTCCTCCACAAATCTGACGATGTCGCCGACCGTCTTGATCTTTTCGATCTCGTCGTCCGGGACCTCAATATCGAATTCATCCTCGATCGACATGGCAAGGTCGATCACATCCAGGCTGTCTGCGCCCAGGTCGCCGATCAGACTGGAGTCCATCGTGACTCTGTCCTCGTCCAGTTCAAACTGCTCGCAAAGGATCTTTCTCACTTTCTCAAAGACCATAATTCACTATTCTCCTTATGTTTAATCCCCGGCGCGGCGCCGCTTGGAGAAGCGCGCGCAACCGTTACACAATGTAATATATTCATATTTTCCCCGTTTGTCAAGTGTAAAGCGGCGTTTTTACACAAATTTTTTTGTTTCACGTGCTTTTACGGCATCCGGACAGTCCGTGCCGCGGACCCGCTTCGGACCGGTTTTTCGGCCGTTTTTTAGATGTAAAGTATGTCCCCTTTACGATTCTGCTTTGTCAATTTGATTGGTTTCATTTGTTTTACAACGATTTAACCCTTTTGTCATATTTGCGTAAAGTATTATAACTTTTCAGTTTTTATTCTGTTTCTTCATCAAAAGAGAATCAAACGAGACTTCGGACAGGTTTTTTCCAAAAGGAAAGAATGATCGGCCGAAAAAAAACTTCTCGACGGCGGTTTGTACAATATACCCAATTCCCTTGCCGGAAAATGAAACGGTCTGCACAAATCCGTGCTTTATTTTGGAAATCGGAAAGAAACAAAACCGCCGCATTTTTTGCGGACAGTTGCGCCCATGTAAAGGAACGGCTCCTTACTTCTGTGGAAAACTCGGTGGATAATGTGAATAACTTTTCCGAAACCGGCCATATTCAACGATCTGATGTAAGGTAAAAACTCTTTACAAATCGGATTTCGCGTTTGTTCGCACTTTTTTTGCATAGATACTTGACATGCGCGGCCCTAATCTTTATAATGTATACGTACTATTGTACACGGTTAAAAGGGAGGGTGTAAACATTCCTATGAAGAAAAAGACGATTTTGAAAGTACTGTCTCTCGTTGCCGTCGCAGCGATCGCGTTTACCGTGGTGCACTTTGCCGTAACGGGCAACAACACGCCCACGGACAGCGCGTTCACGTTTGCGGTCGAAAACGGCAACGCCATCCTGACCGGATGCGAAGACGCGCTGAGCGGCGCGGTCATGCTTCCTGCCGAGATCGGCGGAAACACCGTGACCGGCATCGGCGACGACGCGTTCAAGGACTGCAGCGACGTCACGGCGTTCTTCCTGCCGGACACGATCACCTCGATCGGCAGCTATGCGTTCGAGAACTGCACGTCCCTGGCGCAGATGATCCTGCCGAACGGTCTGACGACCATCGGAGAGGGCGCGTTCTGGAAATGCTCGTCCTTGCTGAGCGTGACCGTTCCCACGTCCGTCGCCGAGATCGGCTCGTGCGCATTTTATAAGTGCGACGCGATGGAGAGCTTGATCATCCTCGGCGCCGACACGCCTGTGCGCGGGATCTTCAACGTGGCGCTCGACATCGGCCAGACGATCTCCATCGGACACGTCAACGGCGCGCACGATGCGCTCGATCCGATCACGACCACGATTTACTGTTATAAAGATTCCGTCGCGTATTATGACGCGCTGGAAGATTCGTTCAGCCTGCTTGCGCTCCTGAACGACTGCGAAAAGACCGCCTACACCGTCCGGTACACGGACGAGACGGGCGCGGACGTGGCCCCTGCCGTGACGCTGAACGTACAGCCTGTCGGCATCCATGTCGCCGCGGTCGCGCCGGTCGTGGAGAATACGGAGCTGCAATACCCCGATCCCGCGATCCAGACGGCGGAGCTGGTTTCCGGCGAAAACGTCATCACCTTCGTCTATGCGTCCCAGACATATACGGTCATCTTCGACGCCGCGCTCGGCGAAGCGAAGGAGCAGTTGGTGTATTCGACGGTCTCGACCGATACGCTCGGCGATACGACGAGGACCGGCTACACCTTCCTCGGCTGGCAGGTCTCCGCCGCTTCGGAGGACGACCATTATAACTGGGGCGACGTCGGAACGCTCTATGCCGCGGACGACACGGTCACCGGCAAGTACGGCGACGTGACGCTGACCGCGCTCTGGCAGGGCAACAGCATCACCGTGACGTACGACGGACAGGGCGGCACGCCGGCCGAAGAGAGCAAAGTCGTTACCTTCGGCGACACGTACGGCGAGCTGACGACGGCTGAGCGCGAGGGCTACACCTTCGACGGCTGGTACACCGATCCGGACAGCGGTTCAAAAGTGGAAGCGACGATGACCGTCAGCAATACGGAAGATCATGCGATCTACGCACGCTGGATCATCAATGAATACAACGTGACCGTCACCAACGACGGAAACGGCACGGCCGAGGCCGATCTGACCGCAGACGTCGCGTACGACACGCTCGTCACGCTGACAGCGCAGGCAAATCCCGGCTTCGCCTTCTCCGGCTGGGAGAGCGACGACGTCACAGTCAGCACGGACAATACGTTCCGTATGCCCGACAAGGCCGTGTCCGTCAAGGCGACGTTCACCGCTGTCTCCTACACCGTCACGTTCGATACGGACGGCGGCGACGCGAAGGGCGCGCTGACCTATAAGACGACCGAAGATACCGCGATCGGCAGCGCCTCCAAGGCGGGCTACACCCTCATCGGCTGGGATGTGACCGTTCCGGCGCAGAGCGGCGACTATAACTGGGGCGACGCCCAGACGCGCTATACCGCGGACGACACGGTCAGCGGCAAGTACGGCGACGTTACGCTGAAGGCTGTGTGGCAGGGCAACGGCGTCACCGTGACCTACAACGCGCAGGGCGGCACGCCGGCCGAGGCGAGCAAGACCGTTACGGTCGGCGACGTTTACGGCGAGCTGACCACGGCCGAGCGCGAAGGCTACACCTTCGACGGCTGGTACACCGCGGCGAACGGCGGCTCCAAGGTCGAGGCGACCACGACCGTCAGCCAGACGGCCGATCATGAGATCTTTGCATACTGGATCATCAATAAATACGACGTGACCGTCACCAACGACGGAAACGGCACGGCCGAGGCCGATCTGACAACGGACGTCGCGTATGACACGCTCGTCACGCTGACGGCGGCGGCGAAGCCCGGTTACGCCTTCTCCGGCTGGGAGAGCGACGACGTTGCGGTCGGCGCGGACAACACGTTCCGTATGCCCGACAAGGCCGTAGCCGTCAAGGCGACATTCACCGCGCTGGACTACACCGTCACGTTCGACACGGACGGCGGCGAGGAGAAAACCGCGCTGACGTATAAGACGACAGACGACGCTGCACTCGGCACCGCTTCCAAGGCCGGTTACACGTTCCTTCGCTGGACCGTGACCGTTCCGGCGGACAGCGGCGACTACAACTGGGGCAATGCCGGCACCGAATACGGCGCCGCGCAGGCCGTGACCGGCAAGTACGGCGACGTGACGCTGAAGGCTGTCTGGGCCGGCAACAACATCAAAGCCATATATGACGCCCAGGGCGGCTCCGTGTTCAACCCGCACAAGGTCGTCACCGTCGGCGGCGTCTACGGCGTCCTGCTGACCGCGGAGCGCGAAGGCTACACCTTCGACGGCTGGTTCACCGCTGCGGAAGGCGGCGATCCGATCCTGTCCGACACCGCCGTGACACAGACAGCGGATCATACGATCTATGCCCACTGGACGATCAACAAGTATGTCGTCACCGTCACGACCGACGGCCACGGCACGGCCGAAGCCGATCTGACGGCGGACGTCGCGTATGATACCGTCGTAACGCTGACTGCAACGCCCGCTGCGGGCTACACATTCAGCGCGTGGGAGAGCCGCGACGTCGCGGTCGGCGCGGACAATACGTTCCGTATGCCCGACAAGGCTGTGGCGGTCAAAGCGGTCTTTGCCGCGAACGCCTACGTTATCGCGTTCGACGCAAACGGCGGCGAGAATACGATGGAACCGATCGACGCCGTGTATGATACCGATGTCGTGCTGACGGAAAACGCTTTCGAGAAGACCGGCTTCGAGTTCCTCGGCTGGGGCCTGACGGCCGACGCCGAAGCGCCCGTTTATGAGGACGGCGCAACGGTCAGCAACCTGACGGATGAAGCCGGCAAGACGGTCACGCTGTACGCGGTCTGGAAGGACATCAAGGTCGAACTGATCGCGCGCGAAGGCTCCACCACCGTGATCGACGAAGATACACATTATATCTACGGTCTGAAGACGGAGATCACCGAAGAGGAACTGCTGAACAACTATCTCGATATCCTGGGCAACGGCAGTCTGGTCATCTATGATGAGGACGGTTTCCTCGGCACCGGCGACACTGTCGATCTGATCAACGACAACACGGGCGAGGTCGCCGAAAGCTACACGCTCGTCATCTTCGGCGACGTCACCGGCGACGGCAGAGTCACCTCCTCCGACGTGACAGAGGTGCGTCAGATGAGCGCGAGATTGAAGGATTACCTGATCGTCGACGCATTCACCTTCGCAGCGAACCTCCAGAAGGACGAGATCATCAACTCCAGCGATGTGACGCTTGTCCGTCAGATGGCTGCGCGCCTGATCCAAGTCGACCAGGTGACACGTGAGTACGCAGGCATCAGCTGATCCGAAACAGCATAACGCAGCCCGCATGGTTTGACGGCCATGCGGGCTGTTTTTTGTCTTTCTGTACCCCTTCAGTTTTTACATTTTTTTCGTTAAAAATAACAAATGCCGCTTTTTTCATTACAGATATGGTATTGTCTGTGTGACGACGGGGAACGAAGCAGCCGCCGAATAACAGGTGATAAGGAGAAAATACAATGAAGATGAAAAAACTGGCAGCACTTATGACGGCGGGACTTATGTCCGTTTCCATCCTCGTTTCCTGCGTCGCGTCGCATCTGGACGCCTCAGCCGCGCAAACCGGAGCGTCCGTTACGGCCAAAGATACGGAACAGACCGAGGTCTATCGCACGGCATACGCAGAGA
The DNA here is from genome assembly GCA_017449935.1 of Clostridia bacterium. Lineage (GTDB taxonomy): Bacteria > Bacillota > Clostridia > Oscillospirales > Acutalibacteraceae > UBA1425. Next base: position 43,730 of record JAFSYP010000114.1, on the reverse strand, counting down.
AGCTCGCCGAGCTGCGCGCGGAATACGGCACGCCGCATAAGAATTACTCGAGAGAACCGGGCTTGACATTTGCCGACTTGCTTGACTGGGACGGCGACGGAACGCCCGAACTGCTCACGTTCATGTGCGAGGGCACGGACAACGATGCCGTCAAATGCCGCTTCGCGGTTTGGGGCGAGCGCGACGGCGCGGCGGTTTCCCTGCTCGATACCGCCGTCGGATCGTCCTACGGGAATCCGGGCTCCGTTTTGTACGTCTGTGTTATGCGCAGCAGCGACGGCGCCTTGACGCTGCGTGTGGAAGACAGCCACAATTTTGCCGATCTGAAGGAAACGTACTATACCCTGTCCGGGGGAACAGTGCGGTCCACGGTGCTGACGGCGCAAAGCTCCGTCGGCGGCTGGATAGGCGAAGGAGACAACACAACGCCGATCGAGCCGGACGCGTACCAGATCGACGGCGCGGAATGCGACAAAGCGGCGCTGGACGCGAAACGCAGTGCGCTCGGCTCTGAGGAAGCCGTCAGCGTTTTCTGCCGGCAGGCCTACGATCTCGACGCGCTGGACGCTTTCCTGACGGCGCAGACCGACGTCTATGCCGGCGGCGCGCTGCCGGAAGCGGCCGCGCAAATGTGCCCGCAGCCGCAGTGGCTGCAGGAAGCGCTGTTCACCGTCGGTGCCTGATGGTTCTTTCAGAGACTCTGAACGCCGTAAAAATGCACGATGTTCATATCCTCCGGCATATACAGACCGTGGCTGCCGCAGTCGCCGTCGATCTCGTGGCAGCCGTGGTCGGGCGCAAAGCCGATCAGCGTTCTGTGCGCGGACCAATGCGTCCGGACTGCGTCCGCGAGCGCAGAGAATGCGCGGACGTTGTGCCGCAGCGCGTCGAGCGCTTCGCGGCTTTCGGGGCCGAACTTATGCATCGTCCCGTCGTAGTTGCCGTTGTACACACAAAGCAGATCATATTCGTCCCGCTCGATCAATTCGAGCGCTTTTTTATTTGCTTCGTCCGGGTTGTCCACGATGAAATACGCCATCTCCCGCTCGAGGAAGATGCGCGACATGCTGTCGTTGCCGGTGGACACGATGCACGGCTTTTTGCCTGCGCGCAGCAGCGCGTCGAACACCGTGTCCGTGCGGATGACGGGCTTCGTGTAGCTGTGGATGCCGTGGACTTCGGGCAGCGCACCCGTGTACATCGTGCCGAAGCAGACGGGCGTCACGGACGGCATGACCGTCTGCAGCGGAAGCGTCAGCTGCGTGCGGCGCATCACGGGCAGAAACAGGTCGGTGTATTTTTCAAAAAGCCACAGCGCGACGGCGTCCGGATTGTACATCAGCACGCGGTCGACAAAACCCGCACACAGCGTCCGGATCGCTTCGAGCGCGGGCGCGGCGGACTGCGGCGCTTCGGCGCCCAGCGCTTCGGTCAGCGCGGCGGCCACGCCGGTCAGCCGCAGCGGACAATAGATCTCCTGCATATCATTCACCTCACATACAGTATACCGAATAGAAGAAAAAAGTCAATAAAATTGACAGAACCGAACACATTCGGTATAATGGATAAAATGAGGTGATCGGATTGAAAAAGAACGAGCGCATCGTTTTGTCCGTCACGGACTGCACGCTCGCCGGCAGCGGCGTCGGGCATGTGGACGGTATGGCGGTGCTGACGCCGGCCACGGCGGTCGGCGATGAGATCACCGCGCACATCCTGAAGGTGAAGAAAACCTGCGCGTTCGCCAAGGCAGTCGAGATCCGCCGCGCCTCGCCCGATCGGATCGTGCCGGACTGTCCCGCGTTCCCGAAATGCGGCGGCTGCCTGTTCCGGCACATAACGTATGCGGCGGAGCTGCGGCTCAAGGAGAACCAGGTGCGCGAGAATCTGCGGCGCATCGGACATTATACGGGGCCGGTGGAGCCGATCGTGCCGTCGCCGCGGGTGGACGGCTACCGCAATAAGGCGCAGTATCCGCTGTCCGTGCAGGACGGCGCGCTGCAGATCGGCTTTTATGCGCCGCGCAGCCACCGCGTGATCGACTGCCGCGGCTGCCGCTTGCAGCCCGCGTCGTTCAAAACGGTGCTGGACGTTTTCGAAGAATGGATAAACAGATACAGCGTGCCGGTCTACGACGAACAGACCAAAAAAGGACTGCTGCGGCATATCTATATCCGACAGGGCGAGCACACGAAAGAAATGCTGGTCTGCGCTGTGGCGACACGCGCGGAGCTGCCGCACGCCGACGCGCTTTGCCGTGCGCTGCGCGACGCGCTGCCGCAGCTTAAAACGGTCGTGCTGAACTTAAACCCCGACGACACAAACGTCATCCTCGGCAAAACGTGCGTCCCGCTTTTCGGCGACGGCACGATCGAGGACGTCCTGTGCGGTCTTCGGGTGCGGCTGAGCGCGCCGTCGTTCTATCAGGTCAATACGCTCCAGGCCGAAGCGCTCTACCGCAAAGCCGCCGAGCTGGCGGCGCCGGACGGCGAAACGGTGCTTGACCTGTACTGCGGCGCCGGAACGATCGGTCTTTCGATGGCAGACCGCGCGAAAGAGATCATCGGCGTGGAGATCGTGCCGGAAGCGGTCGACGACGCCGTACACAACGCCGAACGCAACGGCATCGGCAACGCGCGCTTTCTCTGCGCCGACGCGGCCGACGCCGCCGCGCAGTTGGAAAAGGAAGGCGTGCGTCCCGCCGTCGTGCTGCTCGACCCGCCGAGAAAAGGCTGCGCGGGCGAACTGCTGGAAACCGTTTTCCGCCTCTCCCCCGACCGGCTGGTGTATATCTCCTGTGACAGCGCGACGCTCTCGCGCGACGTCGACCTGCTGCAAAAGGGCGGCTATGCCGTCCGGACCGCCGTCCCGTTCGATATGTTCCCGCGCACGGGTCACGTAGAATCAGTTGTGAAACTCACCCGAGCCGGGTTGTGACTATGATTTTACTGACAAAAACCAGATTTCAGAGAAGTCCGGGAGCAGTGCGGTTACAAGACCTTATTAAAGATGACGAACAAACTCGGGTATGATGTGGTACTCGCTTAAAGCAACCGCTGATTGATACTGCGTCAAAACAATATGCAAGGAGAAATTCTTATGATGGAAACAAATAAGAGCACCAATTTCAGAAAAGACTATTCCATAAGCTGTGCAAGGTTTATTGCAATGTGCTTTATTGTGGGTTGTCATATGATGCAAAGGGATGATTTTTCCACTGATATACAAGGAGCACATATCGGATGGGCTTTTTGGTTCAATATAGGAGTCCAAATGTTTCTGTTTATATCAGGGTATCTCTATGGAAAAAGGAAAAAGATAGATATATTGCCGTTTTATAAAAAAAGCTTTCCAAAGATATTGGTAGATTATTATGTGTTTATTGTAGTAATGCTCATAGTGATTTGTTTTTCACCGTTGTTAGATATAGGTGTAAGTGGCGCATTCAAATTACTGACTTTTTCTGGTACAGTTCCGGGGTTGGGTCACTTGTGGTTTATTGCCACCATAATGTTTGGCTATTTGTTGACTCCAATTATTTCGGAAATAATAAATGCGATTGATGAAAGAAACAATTGTAGATTTTGGATAGAGTCTATTGTTTTGCTCTTGATAGTTCAGGTCGCAATTATGGTGTTCTTCAGATCTTTTAGTGCCGCATGGATAAACTGCTTTGTTATAGGAATGATTTATTGCAAGATAGAACAAAGAGAGATAGTGAACAGGCGCTTGTTTAATGTAATAGTTATAGTGCTTTGTTTGCTAATTATTCCTATTCAATTTCGCATAGACTATTGGCCACATAGAGAATTGCCCTCTCTGATTGCTTCTCTGTATGGTCAGTTCACAAATTATGGGCATGTTTTTTTGGGGATAGCAGCTGTTATTCTAATACGGTTTGTTTTCAAAAAAATCAACACAAAAAAAGATGGACATCATCTTTTGGATTGGTCAGATAAGTATTCTTATGATGTGTATCTTGTCCATCATGTTTTTGTACAGAGCGCGTTTGGCTGTGTAGAGTTTATTTCAAATCGCTGGATAGCTTTACCTTTAGCAGTAATTCTATCTATTATCTGTGCAGTTTTGCTTTATCATGTTTCGAATTATATAAGAATTAAGCTAACTGCTGTATTTCGAAGCCTACCAAACTGAAAATGAAGGAAGAGGAATTCTGATCGACATGTTCCCGCACACTGGCTCCGGTGGATATGTTCCTTGCGAACACTTAAAGCGTGGATATGTTCTCGGAGCTAAAAGTGCGAACAGGTAAAACCGTGGATATGTTCCTGACCGAGATTTTACGAGCAGGCACGAAGAATGATTATCTATTTCATTGACTCGTGCCACGTCGAGACGGTAGTATTGCTGTCACGGGTTGAGTGAGTGGATTGGATGATTGTGTGACAGGATTGCGGCAGTGATTCGGAGGTTGGAGGCATTATGAAGCTGAAGAGTTTTTTGGTTGTTGTGAAAGACATAGAAAAATCCAGGCAATTCTATCATGATCTGTTCGGTCTTGAGCTTATTCTTGATAATGACGGAAACATGATTCTTACAGAAGGGCTTGTTCTGCAGGAAGAGAAATACTGGTCGGAGTTTCTCGGCAGAGAGATCATTCCGGAGAACAATGCCTGCGAGCTCTATTTTGAAGAATCCGACATAGAGAGTTTCGTTGAGAAGCTGGAAAGCTGCTGCCCTGATGTCAAGTATGTGAACAGACTCATGACACACAGTTGGGGGCAGCGAGTCGTCCGGTTTTATGACCCGGACGGCAATTTGATTGAAGTGGGGACGCCTGTATTATAATTCGTTGTTCTGCCTTAGATTATCGATACAGTGCGGCAATCGTATGCGCTGCGGCAGCTTTTGCAGCGATTCAGGAAGGACATTACTTCAGGACGGGAAGTATCAGAATATGATTATACGTTATTTAAAACAGGACGACGTCGTTATGCACGACAAGGTCGCGTCGCAGGCTTTTTCTTTTTCCTGCGACATAAACGATCCCGATTCCGTATTGCCTTGCGAAAAGATGCTCGGCGCATTTGACGATGACAACAGGACGCTGTTCGCGGATTTGGAGATCCATGAAAAAAAGTGCAATTACGACGGCGGACTTCTGACCTGCGCGGCTGTCGGCGGCGTTGCCGCGAAGCCCGAACACCGGGGCAAGGGCGCCGTCAAAGCGCTGTTTGCGCATTTGTTCCGAGAGAGTGATTATGACGTCAGCATCCTCTACCCGTTTTCCGAAACGTATTATAGAAAACTCGGCTATGAAAGAGTCGGCAGATCTGTTTGCGCAGTCGTTCCGTTTTCCGAACTGTCGGATGTACAAAGGAATCACGACGCTGTTTTGTACGAGGGCAGCGATACGGAACAACTGCTTTCGATCTACAATAAATGCGCCCGAAACTACAACCTGAGCTTCGTCAGAGAAACAGCGGACGCGTTTTCGATCGCGCCGTATTCTTCCGGACTGTATACATACATTCGGAAAAATGACGCGTTTGCGACCCTGTCGGTCGACAGAGAAAAAAGCACGGTGTTCGTGCGGGAGATCGGTTTTGATTCGTGTGAATCCATGCTTGGGATCATCGGCTTTTTGCGCAATTTTGAGGGCAATCAAACAAAGCTCTGCTTTCAGAAAATACCGGAGCGCTCGCCTTTGCTGCGCTGTGTGCGGGATCTGAAGAATTGTGATATACAACTGCACAGTACCGGCGCGGCCAGGATACTGAATACGGAAAAAGTGTTGAGATCCCACAAATACCCGCCCGGACACGGCGTGTTCACGATTCAGGTCGCAGATGAAGTGTTCAGGGTGAAGTATTCGGAAAACGGCGTTGAAACAGAAAAGAACGGCGTATATGCGCCCGATGCGGTCATGGGTATCCATACAGCGTCCGAACTGTTGCTGACCGGATTCACGGACGAGACGTTTATCCCGGGGCTTGTCATCAAGAATTCGGACTCGGACTTTTTTAAAGCCTTCCCGCCGAAGACGACATTCTTTTCGGATTGCTTCTGATCCCAAAACCGGAATCTGCGCCCTTGCAAAGGGATTTGGCGAGGCGGAAGTGCAATAGGATCAAAGAGAGGGTTTGTGAATGTTTTCATATGTCTGGCCGATCGCGCTGGTCGTGCTGTCGAATGTCGCGTATCATATCTGCGCAAAGTCTGTGCCGGAAGGTGCGAATCCGTTTGCGTCCTTGACGGTCACCTATCTGATCGCCGCGTTTACAAGCATGTTGTTGTTTTATGTGACCAACCACGGCGCCGGTTTGTTCAAAGAATACGCAAAGCTGAACTGGGCGCCGTTCATGCTCGGCGTCGTGATCATCGGTCTGGAAGCCGGATTCATTTATGCCTACAAAGCCGGATGGCAGGTCAGTACGGCGAACGTCGTGCAAAGCTCGTTTCTGGCCGTCGCGCTGATCTTCGTCGGCTTCCTTCTGTATAAAGAGGCGCTGACATGGAACAAGCTGGTCGGCGTCGTGATCTGCCTGGTCGGGCTGTTTTTTATCAATCGTTAAAAGAGGTGTTTTGATGCGCACAAAAGAAGAACGCGTGCAGCGGGAAATCGCGCGGCGCGAGCGTCAGCTGACGAAGCCGCGCGGCAAAGGATACTTCCCGTTTCTGCTGCTGATCATCTCGCTGGTGTATGTCACGGACGAGATCGCTTCGCAGATCGGCACGCTGATGAAAACCGAGATCGCCAACGATATGCTCGCGCATTTCGGACAGTCGTCTGTGGGCGTGCTCGATATCCTGTCCATGATCTCCGTGCCGTTTCTCGCGCTGGGGATCGTGTACAAACCGCTGTCCGACCGCTTCGGCCGCAAGCCCTTTCTCGTGCTGAACACGTTCGGCATGGCGGCAGGACTGCTGATCGTGTACCTGTCGCGCAGCATTCCGGCGTACGTCGTCGGTGCGTGCGTGATCCAGTTCTTCGTACCGCACGACATGCAGGCGGTCTATATCATGGAGGTTTCGCCCGACAAGCACCGCGCCAAGATCTACTCGGTCGTCAAGTGCATCGCGATGCTCGGCGTGATGGTGATCCCGCTGCTGCGTCATCTGTTGATGCATGCGACCGCACAATGGCGGCGCGTCTATATCATCCCCGCGCTCGTGGGCGTGGCTACAAGCCTCGCGGCGCTGCTGCTGGCGAAGGAAACGGACGCGTTCAACCGTTCGCGCATCAATTATCTGCGCGGCAACGTCGAGGAAAACGGCACCGAGGCCGAGGGCGGCATATTGCCGGCGCTCCGGTTCGTCTGGCGGCACCGGCAGCTTCGCTGGCTGTTTATCGCGCTTGCCTGTTCGGAAACGGGCTTTATGCTGACGGTCGATTACGAGGTCATCATGACGTACGGCTACGCGGAGCATTCTGTGCGCACGGGGCTGTTTTCGGCGCTGGAAGCGGCGGTCGAAAGCGTCGGCGTGCATGAGATCACCGCCGCGCTGTTCCTGTTCCCGGTCGGCTGCGCGCTCGGCCAGCTGATCCCCGGCTTCGTCGCCGATCACAAAAGCCGCAAGGCCGCCGCGCTGTCTGCGTCGCTGACGAGCGTCGTGCTGCTGGTCGGCTTCATGCTGGGCGCGTCGTGGGGCGCGCCGCCGTATCTGGTCGGCTTCCTCACCGGCGCCTGCATCGGCTCGTTCTGGTCCAACATCGACACGCTCACCATGATGGCGGGCGAATCGGCGCCGACCGCGCTGCGTTCCTCGATCCTCGCGGCGGCGAACCTCGCAACGGGGATCGGCATCGGCGTCGCGTACGGCGTGACGCTGCCGCTGCTGACGATCCTCGGCAACACAAAGGCCGGCGTCGTGATCCTGTGCGCCGCCGTGCCGGGGCTGATCGCCGCGTTCACGATCCTGGCGGTCAAGACGCACGACACACGCGGCGTCGATCTGAGCACCGTCAAGGGCAACGAATGGGATTGACGGCGAAAAAGAATAGGAGGACGGTATGAAATTCGGATGGATCAATCTGTTCGGCGCGGCGGCGGTCGTGCTGCTGCTCGTGCCGAATATCGTGTACGCGCTCAAAAACAGAGACGAAATAAACAAGTGCCGAAACAAAGGGATGAACCTTCTGGAGCAGATCGGGCGGTATGCCTGCATCGTGCTCATGTGGCTGCCTCTCGGCGTGTGGGAGTTCGGCTTCCGCAGTACAGCGGCCATGCTCGCGTATGTGCTCGGGTGCGCGGTCCTGCTGTGCGCCTACGAGATCCTTTTTGCGCTGCATCTTCATAAAAAGACCGCGCGGCGCGCCATGGCGCTGGCGATCCTGCCGGCGTGCATCTTTCTGCTGTGCGGCCTCACGCTGCGGCACTGGCTGCTCGCGGCCTTTGCGGCGGTATTCGCGGTCGGCCATATCTATGTAACGAAAAAGAATTGGACGTAATCGGTCATGAAAACGAAAGCGGTTATTTTTGATCTGGACGGCACGCTGCTCGACACGCTCGGCGACATCACGGACAGCGTGAACCGAACGCTCCGGCGGTTCGGCTTCGCGCCGCGCACGCAGGACGAGATCCGGCGGTTCGTCGGCAACGGCGCCGTAAAGCTGATCGAGCGCGCGCTGCCGCAGCCGGTGGACGACGCGCTTTTCGCGCAGATCTACCGCGCGTACGACGCGGACTACAACGCGCACGGACAGGACAAAACGCGGCCGTACCCCGGCGTCTGCGAAACGCTGCAAACGCTGCGGGAGGCGGGCGTGCGGACGGCGGTGCTTTCCAACAAGCAGGACGGCGCCGTGCGCGTGCTGTGCGCGCACTACTTCCCCGGTCTTCTGGACGCCGCGACGGGGCCGACCGCACAGCGCCGCACAAAGCCTGCGCCAGACGGCGTGCGGTATCTGGAAACGCTGCTCGGCGTATCTTGTGACGAGGTGCTGTACGTCGGCGACTCCGAAACGGACGTGCAGACGGGGCTGAACGCGGGCGTGCGCACCGTGGCGGCTTTATGGGGATTCCGCGACCGGGACACGCTTGAGCGCGCCGGCGCGGCGATGTTTGCGAAAAATATGTGGGACGTCCTGAAATATGTAGACATCCCGAAAAAAATGTGATATACTATTTTCATAAAATAACAGGAGGGATTCTGTATGAACGCAATCAAAAAATACGTCGCGGAATGCATCGGCACATTCGTGCTCGTCTTCTTCGCGTGCGGCACCGCCGTGGTCACCGAATGCTCGGTCGATAACCTGCCCGGCTATCTGCTGACGGCGCTGGCCTTCGGCCTGGTGATCGTGGCGATGGCGTACTCCATCGGCAACGTTTCCGGCTGCCACATCAACCCCGCCGTGTCCATCGCCATGCTGGTCAGCGGCAAAATGACCGTGAAGGATTTCATCGGCTACGTTGTGTCACAGTTCGTCGGCGCGATCATCGGCGCCGCCGCGCTGACGCCTTTCTTCGGCACGGGAAGCGGGCTCGGCGCCAACGGTTTGTACGACGGCAAGATCCTGCCGTCGCTGGTGATCGAAGTGATCCTGACGTTCGTGTTCGTCCTCGCGATCCTGGGCGTTACGTCCAAGACGGAGAACGGCGCCGTCGCCGGTCTTGTGATCGGCCTGTCGCTGACGCTGGTGCACATCCTCGGCATCGCCTTCACCGGCACGTCCGTCAACCCCGCCCGCAGCTTCGGCCCCGCGCTGTTCGTCGGCGGCGATGCGCTCAAGAATGTATGGGTGTTCATCGTGGCGCCGCTGGTCGGCGGCGTGCTTGCCGCGCTGTGCTACAAGTTCCTTGCGGCGAAAAAAGAAGACTGATTATTATTCTGTATACGAAAACGGTCCATCCCGCGGTTTTCCGGGATGGACCGATTCTTTTTTATGTACGAAGGGGCCGCATCACAGATGCACGACCTCGCCCGTTTCGGCGGATCGGAAGATCGCCTCGATCACATGCACCAAAAGGCGCTGCTGGTCGTGGGTAACAAGGATATCCGTCTCGCCGTTCAGCGCGTGGATCAGGTTGAGATAGTAGCTGTCCCAGTCGGTCGGATAGTCCTTGGCGGGCAGCGCGAGCGTGTGCGTCGTTTCATCCGTGCGCGGCGCCATCGTGCGCGTGATGCCTGCGCCGGCCACCACCGGCAGGCTGTCGTTCTTCGTCGTGTCGGTCACCGTCACGATCCGGCCGTTCATGTCCCAGTCCTCGATGATAAGCGAACCATTCGTGCCCAGCACATACCAGCGCGGAAGCTGGATGAAGTTGTTCGTCTGGATCTCGATGATCCACTCCACGCCGTTCGCGAACCGGCACATCACGGAAAAGCCGTCGTCGCATTCCGTATTCGTGATATGCGTCATGACCGAATACACCGTTTCGAGCTTCGTCCCGCGCATGAAATACAGCATCTGGTCGAGCATGTGCACGCCCCAATCGTAGAGCATACCGCCGCCGTGTTCCTTTTCCTCACGCCAGCCGGACGGTATGCCGCGTGAGCCCTGCACACGCGACTCGATACGGAACACGTCGCCCAGCACGCCGGTCTCCATCACATGCCTCGCCAGCAGATAGTCGCCGTCGAACCGGCGGTTCTGGTGGACGGTGAAGAGCTTGCCCGTGCGTTCGGACGCGGCGATCATCTCTTCCAGGTCGGCGGGACAAAGCGTCACGGGCTTCTCCGACACGACGTTCTTGCCGTGCTCCATCGCGTCGATCGCAATCTCCTTATGCACGTCGTTGGGCGTGGCGATGACCACCACGTCGATGCGCGGATCGCAGAGCAGCGCCTCGCGGCTCTCATACGCGTGAATACCGTTTTTCTCGGCGTCCGCCTGCTGCGCGGGATCAATGTCGAAAACGCCGCAAAGCTCGATCCCGTCGATGCGCTGCATCTGTCCGCCGTGAAAATGTCCCATGCCGCCGTAACCGATCACGGCGCCGCCTAAAACTCTTTTACTCATGATTTCTTCCTCTGTGTTCTTTGGAATTGCGGTTTATACCCACCACATGGCGCCGGTATCCTCCGTCACCAAAACGTCCCGCAGGAACGAAACCGCCTTCGTCAAGCCCTCGTTTTGACTCATCAGGCTGTCCTCATGCTCGATGCTGATCGCATAGTCGTACCCCACCATGCGCAGCGCGGAGATCATGTCCTTCCAGTACGACGCGTCGTTGCCGTAGCCGATCGTGCGGAAGATCCACGAACGGTGGATCTCGTCGCCGTAGGGCTTCGTATCCAGCACACCGTTGACGGCGGTGTTGTATTTGTCGACCTTGGTATCCTTCGCGTGGAAGTGGAAGATCGCGTCGCCGAGCTTGCGGATGCACGCGACCGGGTCCATCCCCTGCCAGATCAGATGGCTGGGATCGAAATTCGCGCCGATCGCGGGACCGACCGCCTCGCGCAGCCGCAGAAGCGTTTCGGTATTGTAGACGCAGAAGCCGGGATGCAGCTCCAGCGCGATTTTGCAGACGCCGTGCGCTTCGGCAAACGCGGCCAGATCCTTCCAGTATGGGATCAGCACCTCGTTCCACTGCCAGTCGAGGATCTTTGAAAAATCGTTCGGCCACGGGCAGGTCACCCAGTTGGGATACTTCGCGCCCTCGTGGTCGCCGGGGCAGCCGGAGAACGTGTTGATCTGGCCGACGCCGAGCTTCTCCGCCAACAGGATCGTTTTGCGGATCGTTTCGTCGTACATCTTCGCTGTTGCCTTGTCCGGATGCACGGGGTTGCCGTGGCAGGACAGAGCGCTGATCGAAAGATCGTATTTCTTCAGCGTGTCGCAGAACGCCGCCAGCGCCGCGTCGTCACGGAGCAGCACATCGGGATCTGCGTGGGCGCTGCCCGGATAGCCGCCGCAGCCGATCTCCACCATCTCAATGCCCAGATCGTGGAAATAGGCGCACGCCTTCTCCAGCGGCAGATTGCTCAATAATGTGGTAAAAACGCCGAGTTTCATGTTTATCCTCCCTTATGCATTGGCGCGGAAATACGCCATGCTGCGTGTAATGTCCGAAAAGCCGTCCGGTTCGGGATCGTCGTTTTCCAGAATGACCCAGTCGAGGCCGATCGCCTTCGCCGCGTCGAGCACCGCACGAACGTCGCAGTCGCCCTCGCCGAGCGCCTTCGGACAGCCGTCGACGCCGTCCTTGACGTGCAGATGCAGAATGCGGTCGCGGTATCTGCGGATCAGCGCGGCGTTGTCCTCGCCGGCATGGTGGCTCCAGTAGGTGTCGATCTCCAAATACGCGTCCTTCGCGATCAGATCCTCCACCGTTTCGCCGTCCAGGACAATCTTGAACTCCTCGGAATGGTTGTGGTAATAGAACCGCACGCCCTCTTTTTCGCCGACGGCGTTTGCCATGCGGTACACTTCGCGCAGATGCGCCACTTCTTCCGCCGTGCTGTGCGGCGCGCCGCCGGTGCCGAAGCAGTCCATGCCCAGGACCTTGGCGATCTCGACGCACGCCTGCGCCTTTTCGGGCGTATCGAACCAGTCGACGCCGCAGTGGCACCCGACGGCGACCAATCCCGCCTCGTCGAGCGCGTGACGGATCTCCTCGTACGGCAGATCGTGGAATCCGGCGAACTCCACGCCGTCAAAGCCGAGCGCCTTGAGCTTTTTGAACTGCTGCAAGAATTCCGCGCCGTTTGAGCAGTCGTGGCGCAGGGTGTACAGCTGAACCGCGTATTTCATACCGATACTCTCCTTAGTCGTCAAAATAAACAGGCTTGCCAGTCTCGGCCGACGTGTAGATCGCTTCCAGGATGCGCGTCACGACCAGCGCCTCGGACGCTTTCGTCGGCGGCTCGGTATCATGGAGCACCGCATTGATCCACGCGCGCGCCTCCAGCTCCGACGGATCGTCGGACGCGTCGCCGTCGAAGTACGCGACGCCGCCTACGGAAAAGTCGGGCTTCTCGATCACCTGACGGCCGTTCTTGACGTAATTCAGACGCAGACCGTCGAACATATCGGCGCCGGCCTTGTCGCCCGCGAGCAGACACATCGCCTCGTGCGGCTCGGCGATATTCAGCGCCCAGCTGCTCTCCAAACTGATCGTCGCGCCGTTTTCCATCACGACGAAACCGAACGCCGCGTCCTCGACCGTGAACTCGTTCGGGTCCCAGTCGCCCCACGCGTTGGCGGTCTGCTTCTGGTCGGCGAGCTTGCGGAACTTTGTGCCGACGACCATCTTCGGCTTGTAGTTGTTCATCAGCCACAGCGTCAGATCGAGCGCGTGCGTGCCGATGTCGATCAGCGGGCCGCCGCCCTGCTCGTACGCGTTGAGGAACACGCCCCACGTCGGTACGGCGCGGCGCCGCAGCGCGATGGCGCGGGCATAGTAAATATCGCCCAGCTCGCCGTCCGTGCACACTTTCTTGAGATACCGGCAGTCCTCGCGCCAGCGGGTCTGGTACCCGATCGTCAGTTTTTTGCCGGTGCGCTCGGCAGCGTCGAGCATCTGCTTGGCCTCGGCGTACGTTTTGGCCATCGGCTTCTCGCACATGACGTGCTTGCCCGATTCGAGCGCGTCGACCGTGATGAAGCTGTGCGAACGGTTCGGCGTGCAGACGTGCACGACGTCGATCGACTCGTCCCGCAGCAGATCCTTATAGTCGGTATAGACCGCGGCGTCCGGCCCGCCGAATCTCTTTGCGGACTTCACCGCGCGTTCCTCGATGACGTCGCAGAACGCGACGATTTCGACCTGCGGAATCTTCTCCAGCGCGGGCATGTGCTTGCTGTTTGCGATACCGCCGCAGCCGATGACGCCGACACGGAGCTTTTGCATAAACAACACCTCACTTTAACTTTATACTTATTATAGTAGATTCAAATCGGATTTCAAGGAAAAGATACATAAAAAAAGTGCCAAAATTCCCCGTCGAATTTTGGCACTTTTAAACAAAAAATCAATCGCTTGTCACATACCCGATGCTCTTGATGCCCGCGTTCTGCGTCAGCACGTCGATCACTTCTTTCATCTCGATGCTGTCCGCCATGCGCAGCGTGATGTCGTATTTGGCGCTGCCGTCTTCATTGATGCGGATCTTCGTCTCGGAGATCTTGGCGTTCCAGTGCTCGAACAGCTCCGGCAACTTGCGGCTGAACTGCGCGTGGTCGGCGACCTCCATCGTGATGCGGTGCGCGCTCAGAGAATCGCTGCCGATCTTGAAGCGGTGCATGATGACCTGCGCCACGGCGATCAGCGCCGTCGTAAACAAACCGATAAGGTACATGCTGCCGCCGCAGCCGATGGCAAGCCCGATACCCGCCGTTGCCCACAGACCGGCCGCTGTCGTCAGCCCCTTGACGGTGTTGCCGTTTTTGAAGATCACGCCCGCGCCCAAAAAGCTGATGCCGCTGACGACCTGCGCCGCCAGACGGGCCGGGTCCGTGTTGTGTGTCAGCCCCTCGATGCGCGCGTCGCCGAGCGCCTTCGTCACCTCAAAGAAGCCGTACTTGGAAACGACCATGATCAGCGCCGCCGCGCAGCAGACGATCACATGCGTGCGGATGCCGGCCTCCTTGAAGCGCTTGCTGCGCTCAAGGCCGATCACCGCACCGCAGACACAGGCCACGAAGATCCGCAGGAAAAACTCCAGGATCTGCGCGAGGTGCAAATGATCGGGAAAACAGGCAAAAAAAGCGGACATAGGATACGCTCCCTTTCAGTAAAATACTCAGTCCCCTATAATAGAGAAGTGTAGCACTTTTGTTGTTTCTTGTCAAGGAAAACCGAAAGATTTCGGCCCTCTGTCCTCATCGTATGCCCGCATCGCCAAAAGCGTGCGGCCGCGTCCTTCCGAAAACAGAAATAATTCAAAAATTGGGGCTTGACGAACGGCGGGATTCGGGGTAAAATATAGGTGTAAACGAAAGGATTTCGGAAAGGATACAGTATGGACAACGAGTACAACCCCGACATCGTTTCCGTCGTGGACGAGGACGGCAAGGAGCATGTGTTCGAGGAGCTGGACCGCATCGAAACGGACAGCGGCCGGTACGTCGCGCTGCTGCCGATGTACGACGACCCGCAGCAGATGCTCGACGACAGCGGCGAGCTGATCATCCTCAAGGTCGAGGAGGACGACGACGGCGACACGTACCTGTGCCCGATCGAGGACGAGAACGAGTTCAACGAGGTCGGGCAGGCGTTCGAGGAGCGCCTGAGCGACATGTTCGATTTTGAGGACGAAGACGAATAAGATCAATTGAATAAACAGCCCTGCCTTGTGCGGCAAAAAAGCAGTCAATATTAACCCAACAAACACTTCAAGGGAGCTTGGCTCCGTCGGCGGATTGCAGACCTCCCGGTTTTCCGGACGAAGGGAGCGTGAACCCGATGGGCGGCGCCCACCTGCCAAGAGCAGGTTATTATCGGCTGCTTTCGGCTTGGCGGGGCTTGTTTTATGTTCGGAAGGTGATGGAAATGGTTCGTATCATCAGCGGCGTGGTGCTGGATATCCTCCCGCACGCAAGCGGCTTTCTGTTCGCTGAGATGACCTTTGACGAAGGCGGCGAGGAAAAGGTCTGCTTTTTTTCCTATGAGCAGGACAAGCAGGACTGCTTCCCCGTCACGGCAAAGACCTATCTGACGCATAAGTTCGGCCCGTATTACCGCGACGTGATCGACGAGATCGGCGATTTCATTTCCTGCGACGCGGCGCCGCTGGGCAAAAACGGCACGGCGATCGTCTATGAATCGGGCGAGATGTACATCTTCGACGGACTGGGCAAGCAGGTCTGGAAGGGCGTCGTCTCCTACCAGCACAAGAGCATCCGCGATCTGGCCGTGGACGGCAAGGACATCTGGTGCGTCGTGCCGGAGCGCAACGCGGTGATCTGCTACTCCCCTGCCGAAGCGCGCGTCACGCTGCGCATCGGCGGAATGGATTCCGCAGCGTTCGACGAACCGGTGAGTATTTCCAAAAACGAGAATCTGCTGTACGTCAGCAGCCGCAAGGCCAGAAAGGTGCGCACCATCCGCCTGCCGGACTACGAGGTCGCGGACCACTGCAAATTCCGCGAACCGGTACATAAATTCTTCAAGGTCGGCGGCTGCGAATATGCCGTGCTTGACAGCGGCGTGTACGAAATGTAAAGCGCGGCGCATACCGAATCGTCTGCGCCCGATCGTGAAAGGGCTGTAAAAAAGAATCGTTTTGCAGCGAAGCTGCACTTGACAAACCCGACGGTATATGGTAAAGTAGTGCTACCATAAAGAGTGCGTGAGGGACAAGCCCGCTGACCGCACAGCAACCTGCCTTGCGGCAAGGTGCTAATGCTTGACCGATGGGTACAGAAGTCTTGCGGCGCCCATCTGCGGATGGGCGTGTTTTTTATGGAAAACCATTCAGAAAGAGGCTGACTATGGCACATTATGTTTTCACATCCGAATCCGTCACGTGCGGACATCCCGACAAGATCTGCGACCAGGTCTCCGACGCGGTGCTCGACGAGATCCTCCGCCTGGACCCCGAAGGGCGCGTCGCCTGCGAAACGTGCTGCACGACCGGCATGGTGCTGGTGATGGGCGAGATCACCACCAGCGCGTACGTCGACATCCAGAAGATCGCGCGCGACGTGATCTGCGGCATCGGCTACAACAGCGCCGACGCCGACTTCGACGGCAACGCCTGCGCGGTGCTGACCGTGATCGACGAGCAGTCCGCCGACATCGACATGGGCGTCAGCAGCTCCTTTGAGCAAAAGATCGGCGTACAGGACCGCTTCAACGCGCAGGGCGCCGGCGATCAGGGCATGATGTTCGGCTTCGCCTGCGACGAAACGCCGGAGTATATGCCCATGCCCATCTCCTTCGCGCGCAGGATCACCAACCGTCTGACCGCGCTGCGCCGCGACGGGACGCTGCCGTATCTGCGTCCCGACGGCAAAAGCCAGGTCACGATCGAATATGACGAGGACCGCAGGCCCGTGCGTGTCGACACGGTCGTCGTGTCCACGCAGCACAGCGCGGACGTATCGCTCGACACGATCCGCCGCGACGTCGTCGAGCAGGTCATCCGTCCGGCCATCCCCGAGGAGCTGCTGGACGAGCATACCGTGTTTTACGTCAATCCCACCGGCCGTTTCGTGATCGGCGGGCCGCACGGCGACAGCGGTCTTACGGGGCGCAAGATCATCGTCGACACCTACGGCGGCTATGCCCGCCACGGCGGCGGCGCTTTCTCCGGCAAAGACCCGACGAAGGTCGACCGTTCCGCCGCCTATGCCGCGCGCTACGTCGCCAAGAACGTCGTCGCGGCCGGCCTCGCGTCGAAATGCGAGGTCGAGGTCGCTTATGCCATCGGCGTCGCGTCGCCCGTGTCGATCAGCGTGGAGACGTTCGGCACCGAAAAGGTCGACCGGCCGTTGATCGAGCAGCTCGTGCGGCGGCACTTCGATCTGCGTCCCGCCGCTATCATGGAGACGCTCGACCTGCGCCGTCCGATCTACCGCGATCTCGCCGCGCACGGCCACTTCGGCCGCACGGACGTCGATCTGCCGTGGGAACGCACGGACAAAGCGGACGTCCTGCGCCGGGAAGCCGGTCTTTGATCAATTTCCGAAAGAACTGCCGAGGGGCTGCCGCATCTGGTGTGCGGACAGCCCCTTTTTCTGTTTTCGCTTTGTTGACATTCTCCGTCCGTTACGGTATAATGAACCGCGAAACCGGATTATCAAACTTCCCGATTCGGAGGACTTTATGGATTTTACCGAGATCATTCTGACCGTGGACGTCCGAAACGCGGACACGGCGAGCGACGTCGCCTGCATGGCCGCGCGCGGCGGCATCTACGTGGAGGATTACAGTCATCTCGAACAGGAGGCGCACGACATCGCGCACATCGACCTGATCGACGAGGACCTGCTGCAAAAGGACAGGAGCAAGGCCGTCATTCACCTGTACGTCTCCCCGGAGGACAATCCCGCCGAGACCGACGCGTATCTGCGCGAACGGCTGACGGCGTTGAACATTCCGTTCTCGCTCTCGCAGGCGGTCTGCCGCAACGAGGATTGGGAGAACAACTGGAAGGCGTACTTCAAGCCCATGCCCATCGGCGAGCGGCTGTTCATCCGTCCCGTCTGGGTGGACGAATACGACGCCGGCGACCGCGCCGTGCTGCACATCGAGCCGGGCGTTTCCTTCGGCACCGGCACGCACGAAACGACGCGGCTGTGCCTGCAAACCATCGAAAAGCACATGGACGGCTGCAAGACCTTCCTGGACGTCGGCTGCGGCAGCGGCATTCTGTCCGTGGCGGCGCTGCTGCTGGGCGCCGAACGCGCCGAAGCGGTGGACATCGACCCGCTGGCGGTCAAAATGGCGCGGCTCAACGGCGAGCTGAACGGCTTTCACGAGCCGCGGTACACAGTGCTGGAGGGCAACCTGACCGACAAGGTGCACGGCAGATACGACGTCGTCGCCGCCAACATCGTGGCGGACGCGATATTGCTGCTGTCGAAGGATATCCGGCAGTTTCTCAATCCCGGCGGCCTGTACATCACGTCCGGCATCATCGACCTGCGCGAACGGGAGATCCTCGATGCGTTCTCCTCTCTGGGCTTCGAGGTGCTCGAACGGTACGAAGAGGGCGGCTGGCTGTGCTTTGTGACCGGAGTGAAATGATATGCCGTTAGACGGATATTTTCTGCATTTTCTGACCGGAGAGCTGCAAAGTCAGCTCGTCGGCTGCCGCGTGGAAAAGGTGCATCAGCCCGCAAAGTACGAGGTGATGCTGCATCTGCGCGGTTATCGGGCGGCGTACAAGCTGTTTTTGTCCGCTTCGCCGAACAGCCCGCGGCTGCACATCACGTCGTTTGCGCCGGAGAATCCCGCCAAACCGCCGATGCTGTGTATGCTGCTGCGCAAGCGTCTGCTCGGCGCGAAGCTGCGGGACGTCACGCAGTCGGGACTGGACCGCACGGTTTTTCTCGACTTCGACGCGACGAACGAGATCGGCGATCCCGTGTCGCTGCGGCTGTGCGTGGAGATCATGGCCAAGCACAGCAACATCATCCTGCTGGATTCGGGCGGCATTATTCTCGACGCGGTCAAGCGCGTGGACGGCACGCAGTCGTCCTACCGGCAGGTGCTGCCGGGCCTTCCGTACCGATCCCCGCCGCCGCAGGACAAACTCGATCTGCGCGCGTGCACGGTCGGAGACGTCCTTTCGCGGCTGCGGCAGTACACGGACAAGACGCTGCCGTCGGCGCTGCTGAATACGCTGCAGGGCGCGTCGCCGCTGGTCTGTCGGGAGCTTGCCAGCCGCTGCGGCGGAACGGACTGCACGGTACGCGAGCTGTCCGACGTGCAGACGAAGCTGCTTTCGGACGCGCTTTCGGCGCTTAAAACGACGCTCTCGACCGGCGGGACGCCGTGCATCCTGCTCGACGAGGCGGGACGCGGCACGGACTTTTCCTTCATGGACGTCACGCAGTACGGCTTCGCCCGTACGCCGAAGGTATACGAAAGCTGCTGCGCGCTGCTGGACGACTTTTACTTTGAACGCGACCGGCAGGACCGCACGCGGCAGCGCGCGGCCGACATGCTCAAGGCGCTGTCCGCCGCCGCGGCGCGTACGGCGCGCAAGCTGGATATCCAGCGCGCGGAGCTGGAACGCTGCGCCGATCGGGAAACGCTGCGCATCCGCGGCGAACTGATCCAGTCCTATGCCGGAACGCTCGAAAAGGGCGCGCCGTTTTACGACGTGCCGAACTATTACGACGGCGGCAATATCGTGCGCATCGCCGTCGACCCCGCGCTCGCGCCGATGGCGAACGCGCAGAAGTATTACAAGGAATACCGCAAGGCGAAGACTGCCGAGCAGATGCTCCGAACGCTGATCGAATCGGGCGAGCAGGAGCTGCAGTACCTCGAAACGCTGACGGATCTTGTCAGCCGCGCGGACGCCGGCGCGGAGCTGGGCGCGCTGCGCGCGGAGATCGAGCAGGCCGGGTATCTCAAACACAGCCGGCGGCCGAACGAAAAGAACCCCAAGCCCCTGCCGCCGCTCGAATACCGGTCAACGGACGGGTTCCGCATCCTGGTCGGACGCAACAATCTGCAAAACGACAGGCTCTCGCTGAAAACGGCGCGCGGCAGCGATCTGTGGCTGCACACGCAAAAGATCCCCGGCTCGCACGTGATCGTGTGCGCCGAGGGGCGCGAGATCCCGCCCTCGACGATCGAACAGGCCGCCATGATCGCCGCCTACAACAGTCGCGCGCGGGAATCGGCGCAGGTGCCGGTGGATTACACGTTCGCCAAAAACCTGAAAAAACCGCCGGGCGCGAAACCCGGCAAGGTCATCTACCACGTTTACAGCACACTGACCATCAATCCCGACCGGGATGCATCCGAATCTCTGCGGGTAGAATAAGGAGGACTTTTTATGCAAAACATCATTAAAAACAAACTGCTTTCGAGCATCATCCTGCTGGCGCTGGGCGTTTTACTGATCGCCGCGCCTGCGGCTTCGCTGCGAACGTACGTGCGCATTATCGGCGCGGTACTGCTCTGCGGCGCCGCGGTGCGGATCGTCGTCCACTTCCTGACCAAAAAAGAGGACCGCGTCCCCGTTTCTCTGGTGATTGGCGGCGTCGCCGCGATCTTCGGCGTCGTCCTGCTGATCGCCGCGCAGCCCGTCATCAACGCGCTGAACATCATTTTCGGCGTGCTGCTGATCCTCAATTCCCTGTTCGATCTCGTGATCGCCGTCCGTCTGCCCGCCGGCAAGACCGTCGCCCTGATCCTCGCGCTGATCGGCGTGCTGCTGGGGATCCTGATCGTCATCAACCCCGCCGCGTTCGCCAGCTTCGCCACGCGCATCATCGGCTGCGTGCTGGTGTACGACGCGGTCGTCGGACTCGTGACCGCGTTGTTCGCGCGCAAGACCGCGAAGTCCAATTTGCTGGATAAATAAAAAAAGCGCAACAAAAAACGAAGCCGTCGCGGTGATGAACCCGGCGGCTTCGCTGTATTTGTATTCTGTTTATTTGCACACGTTATTTGCGCACGGATGCGGTGATCTTCGCGCCGGCGACCTCGAACTCCTTGGAGAGGTCCGCCTCGAACGGCGCGTTGACGACCAGCTCACCCGCGAGCAGCTCGGCGGCGATGTGCGCCTTCTTTTCCTCGAGCGCCTCCAGAAGGAACGGATCGTCCGTCTGTACGGCGGCGGTGATGCGCTGTTCGACCGAATAGCCGGCCTCCTTGCGCAGCAGCTGGCACTGGCGGATCACGTCGCGCACCGCGCCTTCCTTGCGCAGCGCGTCGGTCAGCGTCACGTCCAGCGCGATATCCAGCCCGTCGGCGCACTTGGCGCTGACGACGCCGGCCTTCGTCTTGCTGTGCTCGATGAACAACGACGGATCGAACGTGCCGTCAAAGCCAGGCACCGCGACCTGTTCGCCCGCCTTGAACGCGGCGACCATCGCCTGCATCTCGTCTGCGGAAGCGTTTTCGAGCGCGGCCTTGAAGTTGTTGACTTCCTTCTTGAGCACCGCGCCGGCAGCCTTGAAGTTGACGCCCAGCGAGCTTTCCTCCAGCACGGAAAAATCGGTGACATATTCCACGCTCTTGACGTTCAGCTCGTCGAGGATGCTGCGCTCGAACGTGCGGATCGCCGCGGCGTCCTCGGTGCAGACAAACAGCTTCGGCAGCGGCTGACGCACTTTGAGCTGCTGCTCGTTTCTCAGGCGCATGGCGGTGGCGATGATGTCGCGCACGGTGTCGACCTGTGCGGTCAGACCGTCGTCCTCGAACAGATCGGCCGGCTTCGGGAAGTCGGTCAGATGCACGGAGATCGGCGCGGACGGCTGCACCTTGCGCACGAGTCTCTGCCAGATGCCCTCGGTCATGAACGGGATGATCGGCGCCATGACCTGCACCGCGGCGCGCAGCGCATAGAACAGCGTATAGTACGCGATCATCTTGTCCTCGGCGTCCTCCGCCTTCCAGAAGCGGCGGCGGTTGGTGCGCACATACCAGTTGGAGATGTCGTCGACGAAGCTCTCGAATTCCTTGACGAGCGCGTAGCTCTTGTAGCTCTCATACGCGTCGGTCGCCTTGCGGATGAACGCGTCGGTGCGCAGCATCAGCCAGCGGTCGACGGGCGTGAACGCCGCTTTGTCGGGCGTATAGCCGTCGAAGCAGGGCTTGTCGATGGCGGCATAGGTGTCAAAGAACGTATAGATGTTGTAGAAGCCCAGCAGCTTGCGGCGCGCCTCGTCGCCGAGATTGAAGCCGAAACGCACGTCGTTCGCCACGGGCGCGCCGGCGTACAGGTACCGCACGGTATCGGCGCCGATCTTTTCCGCGGCCTCGTCGAACCGGATCATAAAGCCCGTCTTCGAGAAGCGGGAGCCGTCCTCGGCCACGACGGAGTTGTAGGACAGCACGCGTTCATACGGCGCGCGGTCTTCGAGCACGACGCTCATGAACAGCATCGAATAGAACCACAGACGCACCTGCTCGCGCATCTCCGTGACCCATTCGGCCGGGAAATTCTTTTTCCATTCCTCTTTGTCGTCGAAGTAACCGAACGTCGAGTACGGCACGATGCCGGCGTCGAGCCAGACGTCGCCCGTTTCGGCGATCCGGCGCACCGCTTTGCCGCACTTCGGACAGACGATCTGCACGTCGTCCACCCACGGACGGTGCAGCTCCGGCAGCGCGTCGACCACGGCGGGATCGACGGCCTTTTCACGCAGCTCCGCCTTGGAGCCGATCACGGTCACTTCGCCGCAGTCGCACACATAGAACGGCAGCGGCAGACCGTAGTAACGCTTGCGGGAGATATTCCAGTCGCCCATATTGTTCAGCCAGTCCACCATGCGCTTGCCGTTGGAATCCGGCTCCCAGCGCACGCTCTCCGCGGCGCGGATCAGGCGGGGCTTGAGCTCCTCGGTCGCGATGAACCACGCGGGCACCAGACGGAAGATGACCTCGTGCTTGCAGCGCCAGCAGACGGGATAGCTGTGCTCGTGCGGCTCAACCTTATAGAGCTTGTTTCTCTTTTCCAGTTCCTCAAACACCTCGGGCGCGACGTCGTGGCTGTCCTTGCCGGTCATGAAGCCGAAGCCCTGGAGGAATATACCGGAGTCGTCCACGGGCATGACCTGCGCGAGGCCCTCGCGCACGCCGAGCTGGAAGTCCTCCGCGCCGCAGCCGGGCGCGATATGCACGACGCCGGTGCCTTCCTCGGCGTCGACGTCCTCCCACGCGACGATGCGGTGGTCGATGCCCTGCTGGGCATCAAATTCGGGGAAGCACGTTTCAAAGTGCAGCCCGACGAGCTCCGCGCCCTTGAACATGCGCAGCACCTCCTGCTTGTCGTCGCCGAGGTACTTGATGGCGTTCTTGGCGCAGATGAGCGTCGCGTCGTCGCTGGCGATGCGCACCTCCACATAGTCGATATCCGGATTGACCGCCAGCGCCACGTTGGACGAAAGCGTCCAGGGCGTGGTCGTCCAGACGAGGATCTTCTTTCCCGTGTCGACGATCGGGAGCTTGAAGAAGACGGAGTTGTGCGTCATGAGCTTGTACGAGCCGGTCATCTCATGCTCGGACAGCGACGTGCCGCAGCGCGGGCACCACGGCATGGGCTTGTACTCCTTGCGAAGCCAGCCGTTTTCGTTGCACTTTTTGAGGAAATGCCAGATGCCCTGGATATTTTTGTCCGTATGGGTGTAGTAGCTGTTGTCCCAGTCCATCCACTGGCCGAGCCGCTTGGACTGCTCGGTGATGATGCCGGAGAATTTCCGGACGCGCTCGACGCACTTCTTGGTGAACTTGTCCATGCCGTACTCTTCGATGTCGCGCTTGGTCTTGAAGCCCAGCTCCTTTTCCACCTCGACCTCGACCCACAGTCCCTGCGCGTCGAACCCGTTCTGGTAGCGGCAGTCGTAGCCCTGCATGGCCTTGTAGCGGATGAAGATGTCCTTGAGACTTCTGCCCCACGCGTGGTGAATGCCCATGGGATTGTTGGCGGTGATGGGGCCGTCCAAAAAGCGGAAGCGCGTATGACCCGCGTTCTTTTCCCGCAGCTTTCCGAAGCAGTCGTTCTCCTCCCAGAAGCGCAGAACGTCATGCTCGGTTTCGATGAAAGTGTTTCTTTCCTGGTCTGCCATATTCAAAACCTCCGAAGTGTGGATTTGCAAAAATGCAGAGAAACTCATACTAAAATAGTATAAAACCATTGTATTTTTTTGTCAAGTGTTTTATTGAAAAGTCGTCGCCCCGCCGGGGCATTGACTTGTTCCCCGCCGTGTGGTACACTGTCTGCGGAAGGGAGAGATGACGATGTTCCACGGCAAGATGAAAGCGGTGACGTTCAGTTATGACGACGGCGTGACGCAGGACAGGCAGCTGCTGCGCATTTTTGAAAAATACGGCCTGCGCGCGACGTTCAACATCAACAGCGGACTGTTCGGCGCGGCGCACGCGTTCTATGACAAGCAGAAGAACCGCACGTTCCCGCACGTCTGCCTGCGCGAAACGGAGATCGCCGAGGTCTACGCCGGACACGAAGTCGCCGTGCATACGCTGACGCATCCGGTGCTCAAGGATCTGTCCGACGAGGAGATCCTGCATGAAGTCGAGGACGACCGCCGGGCGCTGTCCGCGCTCGTCGGGTACGAGGTGCAGGGCATGGCGTATCCTGTCGGTTCCTCCGCCGTGACGCCGCGCGTCGTCGACGTGATCCGCCGGGGAACGGGCGTCCGGTACGCGCGCACCACGACGTCGACGCATTCGTTCGATCTGCCGCAGGACCCGTTGCTGCTGCATCCGACGGCGCGCCACGGCGAAAAAGAAAAGCTGCTCGAGCTGGCCGAGCGTTTTCTCGCGCTCGAGCCGACGACGCCGCAGCTGTTCTACATCTGGGGGCACGCGTACGAATTCGAGCGCGACGACGACTGGGAATGGTTCGACGCGTTCTGCCGAAGGATCAGCGGACGGCCGGACATTTACTACGGCACGAACAGGGATATTTTGCTGTAAGCACTTTACACAATTTTCTCGAAAACGCATTGACTTTTTTGTCTTATTCTGCTACAATTTCAGATAGAGTACTTCTCCGGCGATGAACAGGTGAAAATCTCGTTCACCGCCGTCATCTTTTCGGAAAAGGGGGAAACCGTATGTCCGATGAACCGCAAAAGCTCTCGCGCGAGGAAGCGCTGCAATACGTGCATCAGGACAGGCGTTACGTCGGCTCAAAAGAAACGGCCGCGTACATCATGTACGATGCGTCGCAGAGCCTGCATATCAACAAGTACGAAGAGCGTTTCCGCTGGGACGTCATCAAGATCGACTTCCGCTTGATCGCCATCCAGACCTCGATCGGCGGCGTGTGGGACATCATCAACGACACCATCATCGCCACGATTGTCGAGAAGACGCGCACACGCTGGGGCAAGTTCCGCCCGTACATGCTCTTTTTGCAGATCCCGCTGACCATCCTCGGTTTGTGGAAATGGCTGCTGCCGGCGATATTCCCCGGCACCTCGGCGACTTATCTGCCGAAGTGGATCGTGTATTTCGCCATGAGCGTTATCGAGGAAACGGCCAACACCTTCAAGGGCATCGCCGCAACCGGCCTGATGGGGACGATCACGCCCCACCCTGTCGAACGATCACGACTGATCGCCAAGGCGCAGCTCGTGTCGTCCCTGTTTGAAAACGCGCCGGTGCTGATCTTCGGCCTTTTGTACGACCTGACGATCAACAACAAGACCGGCTGGAGCCTCTACCATCTGTTCGCGGGCTTCGGCATCCCGCTGGCGCTCATTTCCTCCGGCATGGCCTTCTTCTTCTTCATCGTGTCGCGCGAACGCGTGGCGCAGTCGATCGAGAAGCCGAGCGTCCTCATGGGACTGAAAGCCATCATCAACAACAAGCCCATGCTGATCATCGTGCTGTCGGAGTTCCTCGGCAAGTTCAGCATCGGCACCGGTATGTCCAACTATTTCATCGACGTGCTCGGCGCGTCGAGCTACCAGACGCTCGTCGGCATCCCGGCGTCGCCCGTGTCCTATATCAGCTATTCGTTCGTGGCGCCGCTGCGCCGCAAGGTCTCGACCAAAGCGATCTGGCTGTTCAGCGATCTTTGGGTGGATTTCTGGTGGCTGGTCGTGTTCGGCGTCGGCTGCATCAACAAGAATTATCAGAACAAGCTCGTCATGCTGCCGCTTTTGGCGGTGCAGGAAGTCTTCCGAATGCTCGTCTACGGCCCGTCCCACGTGATCACCGAGGAGCTGCGCAACGAAGCGATGGACTACTGCGAGTGGAAGAACGGCTACCGTGCCGAGGCGATGACCGGCGTCGCAAAAGAGCTGGTCACCAAGCTGATGAACACCGCCCAGTCCACCGTCAACAACCTCGTCATGCAGAAGATCGGCTACATCCAGGGCAACATCGGCAATCAGGCCGAAAAGACCAAGTGGTGGATCTTCGCGCTGGCGACCGGCATCCCGATCTTCACGGGTATCATCGGCAACGTCCCGAAATTCTTCTATCCGCTCAACCAGAAGAAGCGCGACCAGATGTACGCGGAGCTGCTGCTGCGGCGCAAGGCGATGGCCGGCCGCGTCAGCAACGCGAGCGCCGAAGAGCTGGCGCAGATCGGCGACGCCGAACGCGCGGGCGAATACTTAAAGAGTTTGGACGAACTGGAAAAGTAAATAAAAAAGACCGCCGGAGTAATTCGGCGGTTATTCTTTTCCCCCACGTCACGGAAAGTCGGGGAATAGAGCATATCTTCCTTTATTCATTTTTTACGGAAATCCGTGATGAACCCGTTTTTTGTTGTTGACTTACGGATGAAACGTCGGATCATCCGTCCGCTCCAGCAGATAATCGACAGACACGCGAAAATAGTCCGCGAACGCGATCAGCGTTTTGTAGTCCGCTTCCCGCTTCCCGCTCTCATATCGGCTTATGCTGTTTTGATTCATGTTGAGATCCATCGCCAGCTTCAATTGAGAGATACCTGCACGCCGGCGCAATTCTTTCAATCGCACTTTCATCACCATTTTTCTGCCCCCGCACATGGGCTTGACAATAGCATACCAAAATGGTATAATAATTATATCCCGTTTCGGTATACATCTTGCGCCGAGCACACAAGGAACCGTGCAAAGAAAAACAGTTTTTTTGATCGTGAGGTGATGCGGCAGATCTGATCGTCTTACCATAAACGGCATTCAATACAACGTAAAATCAGAAAGGATGGTCAACATGAAAAAAGCGTTATCGCTTCTCTTGGCTCTCTGCCTCACATTCTGCCTGTGCGTGCCGTTTGAAGCCGGCGCGAAAGATACACCGTTGATTGAAAAGGCAGTCCGATTCAGCAAAAGTACCTATATCCGATTCGGCAAAAACGTGGTCGGCGTTTCGGAGGATTTTTATGTGCAGATCGACGAATACGTCTACGGAACCGATCCCGTTCCCGTACGCCTGCAATCGGATGAAGTACATGTGTATACGGGAGAGCGTACGGAAGTTTTTCTGTCCCATAGTGTGAAGTCCTATGATACAGTACATCTGTACGGCCTGATACTGGCCGACGGGACAAGCTCGTCCTGCTCGATTAGGGGCGAAGACCGGTCATTTGAGGAAAAAAACAGCAGCGCCTTTTCTTTTTCCGTCGGGTGGAAGTTCTTTCAACAGGATGTGCTGACTGTTGTAGAAGAGGAAGACGGCATCATCGGCTATTCCTACACGGTTGCTGCGGCCGAATCTGTGTGGAAGATTGATTTCACGGGCGACACGGTTCTGGACGCGTATCTGGCGCGGTATGCCGAATTAAAGGCCGAAGGGATCGAAATGGAGAGGCAGGGCGACGAATACCGTTTCTCCTCGGTCGGCGACGGAAAAGTATTGTTTTTGCTCGACGGTACGGAATGCGGCGCTGTCACAGTGCATGTGCGCGAAAAGCGGGAGATCAAACGTACAAAGCTTATTCCCGCTTTTTTGTACAATGTTTCTTATGGAATGGCGTACGGATACTGGCTCGGTCCGCTGGTGTTCGTTGCTGCACTGCCGCTTGGTACGGCGTTCGGGATCGTCAAGGTCGCGCGGATACTGCGCGCGTGAAGCTGCGACCGGTGGGGCGGCCATCGGCCGTCCCGCAAGAAACAGGCATGCTGCGGCGGCGCACCGGACTAATTCAACGTGAAAGCGGTTATTATTCAAGATCATATTCGGACAGGATGTACGTGTGATGGAGAAATCCGCGCTCAAAACGAGAATACTCCTTACTGCGCCGTTCCAGTACGCCGCACTGCCGATTTACGGCATTCGGTATCTGGGGCCGTTCACGTTTCTCTTGCTGCCTGTTTCGTTCGTGTACACGCTCGTCACCTATTGTCGAATGCTGGTTGCGTGAAAACACAAGCCCGCGATTCGGGATTCGTTTCCCGGATCGCGGGTTCTTTCTGTCTGTACGCGGCAGGCCTTCACTCCGCCTCTGCTGTGTGCCGACAGCAATATTCTGAAAAACATGAAAACGGGAATACATCCGGCGGCGCGTGGCGGAACGTCATGCGCCGGTTTTCTTTCGGATGGAGAAAGGAGATCTGCGCCGACCAGAGCGCGAGCGTATCGGACGGGACGCGGCTGCCGTAGCGCCGGTCGCCGACGATCGGCATTTGGCGGGACGCGAACTGCGTGCGGATCTGGTGCGTGCGTCCCGTGTCGAGCATGACGCGCACCAGAGAAAGCGTATTCGTCCCCTGCTGCACGGTCTGTACCTTTTCAAAACGCAGCCTCGCCTCGCGCACGCCGCGGCGCGGCCGCTGCACAACGAACGTCTTGTTGCTGCGCGGATCGTGGTAGAGCAGATCTTCATACGCGCCCGCGTCGCCCGGATCGCCCGCGACGACCGCCAGGTAGATCTTTTCGCCCGTCTCATGAAACGCCTGCGTCAATCTGCCGGTCAAGGCGGGATCGCGCGAATAGACCATCACGCCGCCTGCCGGACGGTCAAGCCGATGCACCGCGCCGATATATCCGCCGCACGCTTCGCGCAGCAGCGCGGGCATACTCTCCCCGCCCCCGTCCTCCGACAGCACGCCGAAGGGCTTGAGACACACGGCGACCGCGTCGTCCCGGTACAGCAGCTCCATCAATACGCCTCCAGGCCCCGCAGCGCCGCAAAGCCGCGCGTCTTCTCGAACACGACGCGCATATGCTGCACGCGCACCTCCGGGAAACGGCAGATCGACCGGAACCCGATCACGCCGCCGCTTGCCAGCTTCTGCCATTTGCCGCCGAGCTTTCCGTATACGCTGTACTGTTCCACGCGCTGGCCGAGCGAAACGGCCTCGCGCAGCACCAGCTTGTTGATGTCGTAATCGTCCAGCAGGTCGATCTCGATCCACGGTTTGTCCGCCGAATCGGACTGCCAGAAGCTCTCGTCCGCACGCAGCACGTTCTCCGGCGCGTGTCCCGGCACGCTGCCCGACGCGCGCATGGACGATTCCTGCGCCAGATCCTCGGCAAAGTCGATCGACAGCTGCGCGCCGATGGACAGCAGCGTCTGCATATCCTGCTCACAGATCCTGCCCGTCTTGTCCGGGCAGACGCCGAGCATCAGACACGCGTTGCCGCCCACCGCGGCATACCATGTGTCGATCAGCTTCGAGAGCGCTTTGGCTTCGTACTTTTCGACCTCGTGATAAAACCAGCCCTTGCGCATGGGCATAACGACCTCCGCCGGATACCAGATCAGGCGGTGTCCTTTTTTCAGACGTTTTTCCGACGCGGGCTCCAGATCGACCGCGCTGTACTTGCGCGGCGGCGCAATATCGTCCGGCTTTCTCTCATACGGCGCATAGTAATACGGCACCGCGCTCCACTCCGCCTTGCGGCAGAAGCCGACGTAATTGCCGGAAAAGCGCACGTCCGGACCGCAGCCGCCGATCACCGCGCCGGGCTGCAGCGAACGGATCAGCGCAAAGACCGCGTCCATGTCGATCTGCTGCCGGCGGCCGTGCTTGCCCTCGCCGCACGTGTCGTCCAGCCAGACGCCGAACAGCTCGCCGTATTCGGTCAGCAGCTCCCGCAGCTGCGCGAGCAGGAATGTATTGTATGCATCGCCCGTGCCGTAGCGCAGGTCGTGACGGTCCCAAAGCGCGATCTGAATGCCGAACTTCAGTCCTTCCTCCCGGCAGTACCGCGCCATCTCGCCCACGACGTCCGTCGTGCAGGGACTGTGCGCGACGCTGTGCTGCGTCTGCGCCGTCGGCCAAAGGCAAAAGCCGTCGTAATGCTTGACGCACAGCACCATCCCGTGCATCCCGGCGTTTTTCGCCACGCGTACCCACTGGTGGACGTTCAGCTTCTCCGGCGCATACAGCTCCGGACTTTCGCCGCCGCTGCCCCACTCGGAATCGGAGAAGGTGTTGATCCCGAAATGCACCAGCGCATAAAAGCCTGTTTCCTGCCACTGCTGCTGGCGCGGCGACGGCACGACCTGCACGGCTTCGCGCCAGAACTCGTTTTCCTTACGCATGACTGTCCTCTTCTCTGCGGACGTACCGCAAGTATTCCTCCTCGGTCAAAAGCGGCTGCTCCGCTCTCGCCTGCCGCAGCGCGATCATCCACGTAAACGGCGCCGTTTCCAGCGTCTGCGGCGACAGGAGCAGCGCGTCGTTGACCGCCTCCACCACGCCGGAAACCGGCGAGAGGATATCCGTGACGCCCTTGAGAAACTCGACGTCGCCCGCATTGTCGCCTGCGCGCAGCACG
This sequence comes from Clostridia bacterium, assembly GCA_017449935.1. GTDB lineage: Bacteria > Bacillota > Clostridia > Oscillospirales > Acutalibacteraceae > UBA1425. Next base: position 12,999 of record JAFSYP010000114.1, on the reverse strand, counting down.
TCGCCCTCGTCGCAGAGGTTGATACAGACGGGCTTCTTTTGCCGGCGCACCAGCTCCTCGGACACGCCGATCAACGCGCCGCCGTCGCCGGTAAATTCCACCCACGCGTGGGCCTTCGTATAGAATCTTTCTGTCATGACAGGCGGAAATAGTCGCGTGCGTTTTCAAAGCTGACGCGCCGCACGATCTCGCGCAGCGTGTCAAGGTCGTTCGGGTACAGTCCCTGTTCCACAAAATCGCCGAGCAGCGCGCAGAGGATGCGGCGGAAATACTCGTGTCTGGGATAGGACAGGAACGAGCGCGAATCCGTCACCATGCCGACGAACGTTCCGAGACATCCGAGGTTGCCGAGCGTGCGCATCTGTTCGCGCATCCCGTCGATGTGGTCGTTGAACCACCAGCCGGAGCCGAATTGGAGCTTGCCCGACGCTTCGTCGGTCTGGAAGTTGCCGAGCATGGAGCCGATAACGTAATTGTCGCGGGGATTGAGCGTGAACAGCACCGTCTTCGGCAGTTGTCCGCGCTGCGCCATGCTGTCGAGGAAACGCGAGAGACGGTATGCGATCAGGTCGTCTCCGATGGAGTCAAAGCCAGTATCGGGGCCGATCTCGCGGAACATTTTCGTATTGTTGTTGCGCATGGGGCCGATGTGCAGTTCCATCGCCCAATCGCGTGCGAAATATTCCGCCGCGAAGAACTGCAGCAGCGCCGTGCGGCAGCCGTCGGCCTCGTCCGCCGTGACCGCTTCGCCGCGCTTTGCCTTTTGGAACACCGCGTCGGCGGCAGCGTCGTCGTACGGCGTGAACGGGACATAGGCGAACGCCTGGTCGCTCGCGCGGCAGCCCATTTCGTCAAACAGATCCATCCTGCAGCGCAGCGCATCCTTGAGCGCAGCGAAGCTGTCGATCGCGCGGCCGCTGACCTTTTCGAGCGCGGCGAGCCACGTCGGGAACGCCGCCGCTTCGACGCCGAGCGCCTTGTCGGGACGGAACGCGGGCAGCACCTTGCAGGAAAAGTCCGTTTCCTTCCGAAGCAGCGCGTGGTATTCCAGCGTGTCGGCGGGATCGTCCGTCGTGCAGACGCAGACCACGTTCGAGCGTTCGATCAGATCACGCGGCGCGAACCCGCCCGCGGCGATCTTCGCGTTGGCCGCGTCCCAGATCGCCTCCGCCGTCTTTTCCGACAGCGGCGTGTCGATCCCGAAATAGCGCTGCAATTCCAGATGCGTCCAATGGTACATCGGATTGCCGATCAGATACGGCATCACGCGCGCGAAGGCGAAGAACTTCTCCTTGTCCGACGCGTCGCCCGTGATATACTTTTCCGCGATGCCGTAAGAGCGCATCGCGCGCCACTTGTAGTGGTCGCCGTACAGCCAGAGCTGCGTGATGTTCTCCGGCTCGCGGTTTTCATAGATCTCCTTCGGCGAAAGGTGGCAGTGCCAGTCGAAGATCGGCATCGTCTTCGCTTCGTCGAACAGCGCCTTCGCCGTGTCGGTGTTCAGTAAAAAGTCCTTATCCATGAAAGACGTCATTTCATTTCTCCTTTTCTTTGTCCTGAATGATGCTGCGGACGCCCTCCCGGAACGGCGTCTGCGGCACGAAGCCCGTGTCCGCCGTCAGTTCGGAAATATCCGCGCACAAATATCGGACGGCGTCCTCCGGCAGCGCGCGCGCGCCGAACAGCGGCGGCGCCGTACAGCCGGTCTCAGCCCGGATATCCATAACATAGTCCCGCAGCGGCCGCGCCTGTCCGCTGCCGACGGGATAGACCGCCCCGTCCCGGCCGCGCAGCAGGATCGCGTACAGCGCACGCGCCGCGTCGCGCACATACAGGTAGTCCCAGATCTGCGTGCAGTCGGTCAAAGCGGGCGCTTCGCCGCGCAGCATCGTATCGACGCATGTGCTCACGAGCGTCTGCGGTCTGTCGTCGGCGCCGTATACGCTCAGGATGCGCGCATGACAGCCGCGCATTCCCAGCTGCCCGCACAGCAGCCTCGAGAGTTGTCCGGCCGCGAGCTTGGCGGCGCCGTATGCCGTACGCGGGAAGGTCGGCGTATCGGGACGCAGCGGCGTCCCGCAAAGGCCGTACTCCGCCTGCGAACCGGCAAAAACAAACACGCCGCAGCCGAGCCTGTGCGCAAGATGCACGGCCTGCGTCGTGCAGACGATGTTTTCGACCTGCGCCGCAACGTCGTCGCGCGCGCCGCCGTAGGTCGACTGCCAGCCAAGATGCACGAAACCGTCGCACGCAAGATCGGATGTAAAGGCCGAAAGCGCCGACAGTTCGCATTCCTCCACCCGCAAAAGCGGATGATCGAGCTTCGGCCGACGGCCGCCCGGCCGCACCAGCGCGAGCACCGCGTCGCCCTGCGAGAGCGCGTATTCCGTCAGCGCCGCGCCGATCATGCCGCCGGCGCCGGTGATGCAGATCCGTTTCATATCAAAATTTCTCCACAGGCGGGATATACAGATTCCGCCGCACTTCTTCTTCCGGCAGGAACGGCGCCAGATCCTCCAGCGGCGCCGAAACCATCGTGCCGTCCGGCAGACGGCGCGACGCGGCCTTCGGCTCGAAGTTCTGGTCGTGCGTGACGAACACCTCGCAGATCAGACTGCCCGGCGACGCCAACGCCGCATCCAGCGTGTCCATCTGCGCGTTCGTGCGCACGGCATAATACGGATAGCCGTACACGGCGGCGAGCTTTTCCATCGCGGGAAATTCCAGATCGCCGTTGCTGTCCTCGCCGATGCCGACCAGCGGCTCGCCGAAGAAATTCTTCTGCGTCTGGCGGATAGAGTGATACCCGCCGTTGTTGATGACAAATATCTTGATCGGCAGACGGTTCGTCCGGATCGTCTGCAGCTCCTGCAAATTCATCTGGATGCTGCCGTCGCCCGTGACGCAGATCACTTCCTGCCGTCCCGTCGCGACGCACGCGCCGATCGCCGCGGGCAGATCGTAACCCATCGACGCGATCGCCGAATTGATGATGAACCGCTGTCCCTCGTGTATCTCATACGCGTGGCTGCCGACCACGCAGGCCGAGCCGTTGCCGACGACGGTGACCTCGCCCTGCGGCAGACGGCGGCTGAGCTCCTTGATAAAGCAGTAGACGTTCGCCTTTTCCGCCTCGGCGTAATGCTTCGGCTGCACGACCGGATAGGTCTTCTTCCATGCATCGCACTGCCGCACCCAGTCGGCGCAGTCGGACAACGCGCCCGCCGGCGCGCGCTGCAGCAGCTTTTTGAAAAAGCGTCCCGCGTCCGCGCAGATCGGCAGCTCGACGTGCAGCGTCGGCTTGCGCAGCTCCTCGCCGTCGATGTCCACCATCGCCACAAAAGCGCCGCGCGCCCATGATTTATAGTTGTAGCCGACCTGACGGATGCTCAGCCGGCTGCCGACCGACAGCAGGAAATCACTGCTCTGCACAGCGAAGTTGCCGGCGCGGTCGCCCATGATGCCGGCGCGGCCGACGTACAGCGGGTGCGCGTCCTCCATCAGGTCGATGCTGTCCCAGCCCGTCACGACCGGGACGCCCAGCCGCTCCACCGCTTCGCGGAACAGAGAAAAAGCGCCCGAAATGCGGATGCCGTTGCCCGCGTTGAGCACCGGCCGCTTCGCCTCGCGCAGCTTTCGCAGCACCAGATCGACCGCCTCGTCCGTCGGGTCGTCGTCCCGCACGGGCGGCTCGAACGCGCACAGGTCATCCGTTTCCACCGTCGCGCTCTGCACGTTCAGCGGAATATCGAGCCAGCACGGTCCCGGCCGGCCGCTCGTCGCCAGATACAGCGCCTTTTCCAGGCAGTACCGGATGCGCAGCGGGTCCGTGACCATTTCGCAGTATTTCGTCATCGCCTGCGCGGCCTTGCAAATATCGAACTCCTGATCGCCCATCGCGCGGATATCCAGTCCGCTGAAGCGCGCGGTCGTGTCGTACCGCACCTGGCCGGAGATGATCAGCATCGGGATCGAGTCCAGGTACCCGCCGACGACGCCCGTCATGGCGTTCGTCCCGCCGGGGCCGGTCGTCACGCAGACCGCGGCGATGCGGTTGTGGATGCGCGCATAGCTCTCCGCCGCGATCGCGCACGCCTGCTCGTGATGGTTATAGGTGCAGTGAAGCCGCGGGTTGTGGCCGAGCGCGTCGTTAAGGTGCATCGCGCCGCCGCCCACGATCGTGAATACGTCGGTGATGCCGTGATCGGCAAGAAAGTCGGCAATATAATCTGCAACGCGTTGTTTCATAAGATCGACTCCTGTACAGTTTTTTGGGGGGAACGCCTTTTTGCGATGCTCTACCCGTTGACCGCTTCGTGCAGCGCGTCGGACATGACGGTCAGCTTTTCCTCCGTCATGCCGGGGTAGACGCCGATCCAGAACGTGTCGCGCAGGATGCGGTCGGCGTTCGGAAGCTCGCCGACGACGCGGTACGCCGCACTGTCGCTTCGCATCGTGTCGAAGCAGGGATGACGCAGAAGGTTGCCCGCAAAGAGCATCCGCGTCTGCACGCCCCTCTTTTCCAGATACTGCACGACAGACGCGCGGGACACGCCCTCGCGGCACGTCAGCAGGAAGCCGAACCAGCTCGGACGGCTGCCCGGCAGCGCCTGCGGCAGGAGAAAGCGATCCGAAAGATCGGCGGTCATCGCACGGAGCGTCTCAAAGTTTTCACGCCGTTTTTCGACGAAGGACGGCAGCTTTTGAAGCTGCGCGCAGCCGACGGCGGCCTGCATTTCCGTCGCCTTTAAATTATATCCGAAATGCGAATACACATATTTATGGTCGTAGCCTAAGGGAAGCTCGCCGTACTGCCGGTCGAACCGATGGCCGCAGAAATTGTCGCAGCCGGACGGGCACACGCAGTCGCGTCCCCAGTCGCGCATTGACCGCACGATCTTGAAAAGCAGCGGGTCGGACGTATAGACCGCACCGCCCTCGCCCATCGTCATGTGGTGCGGCGGGTAAAAGCTCGACGTGCCCAGATCGCCGACCGTACCGGTCCTGCGCCATGCGCCGCAAAGCTCGACTTCGCTGCCCAGCGCGTCGCAGTTGTCCTCGATCAGCCACAGACCGTATTTGTCGCAGAACGCGCGGACCGCCGCCAGATCGAAGGGGTTGCCGAGCGTGTGCGCGAGCATGACCGCCTTCGTCTTCGGCGAGCGCGCCTGCTCGAGCAGCGACACGTCCGCGTTGTACTGCGGGATCGTCACGTCGATAAAAACGGGGACCGCGCCGAACTGCACGATCGGCGCGACAGTCGTGGGAAATCCCGCCGCCACGGTGATGATCTCGTCGCCGCGGCGCACGGCGCGTTCGCCCAGCAGCGGGCTGGTCAGCGTCATGAACGCCAAAAGATTCGCCGACGAGCCGGAATTGACGAGCGCGCAGAACTTCACGCCGAGGAACGACGCCAGCTCTTTTTCAAACCGGTCGGCATACCGCCCCGCGGTCAGCCAGAAATCCAGCGCGCTGTCCGCAAGGTTCACCATTTCTTCCCGGTCGTATACGCGCGCGGCGTACGGGATGCGCTCGCCCGTTTGGTACGGCTTCGGCGCGTGAAACTGATTGCAGTAGGCCGCGACGCTCTCTAAGATCTGCGCGCGCGCCTGCTGCTCGGTCATATTCTCAAACATGGTAATACTCCTCTATCTGCCTGTCCATCGTGTCGCGCACGTTTTTGCCGTACAGGCCGCGTTTGGTAAACTCCACCGTCTTGGCCACGGCCGTCGCCGCGTCCCAGACAGGACGCCAGCCGAGCCGTGTGCGGATGCGGGAGCTGTCCAGCCGCAAAAAATTCGCCTCATGCACGGCGTTTTCTTCCTTTTCGCACCGCCACGTCTGGCCGTCGCCCCACTCCTTGCAGAACAGATCGGCCATCTCGCCGACCGTCAGGCAGTCGGATTCGGCGGGGCCGACGTTATAGCTGTCCGCCAGCGCGCCGTCCGCAAACTGCGCCTCGGCGATCATCAGATAGGCCGCCAGCGGCTCCAGCACATGCTGGAACGGCCGCACGGACAAGGGGTTGCGCACCACGATCGGCTCGCAGCGCAGCGCAGCGCGCACGCAGTCGGGCACCAGACGGTCGGCCGCATAGTCGCCGCCGCCGATCACGTTGCCGGCGCGGGCCGTCGAAACGACCGTCGCGCCGTCGGAAAAGAAGGAGCGGATATAGCTGTGCGTCGCCAGCTCCGAACACGATTTGCTGCCCGAATACGGATCGAAGCCGCACAGCCTGTCCGTCTCGCGGTAGCCCCATTCCCATTCCTTGTTTTCATAAACCTTGTCGGTCGTCACGTTCACGACCGAGCGCACGCATCCGACGCGGCGCACGCATTCGAGCACGTTGACCGTGCCCATCACGTTCGTCTCGAACGTCTCGCGCGGGATGCGGTAGCTCTCGCGCACGATCGGCTGCGCCGCCAGATGAAAGACGACGTCCGGCCGGACCTTCCGGAACGTGTCGAACAGCTTGTCAAAATCGCGCACGTCGCCGATCACGGACTGCATGTCCGACGACAGCGACGCGAGCGCGAACAGGCTCGGATCGGTCGGCGGCTCCAGCGCGTAGCCGACCACCTTGGCGCCGGCGTTCGTCAGGATGCGGCTCAGCCACGATCCTTTGAAGCCGGTATGTCCCGTCACCAATACGCATTTCCCGTTGTAAAAACGAAGATCCGTCATCTCTTACCACACCTTCCAGGGCGCGTTGCCTTCCGCCCACATTTTTTCGAGCTGCTGCTTCTCGCGCAGCGTGTCCATCGGCTTCCAGAAGCCCTCGTGGATATACGCGTCCAGCTCGCCCATCGCCGCGCACGTTTCGAGCGGCTCTTTCTCAAAGACCGTTTCGTCGCCCTTGATGAAATCGAAGATCTTCGGCTCCAACACCATGAAGCCCGCGTTGACCTTGCCGCCGTCGGCGTCGTTCTTCTCGCGGAACGCGGAGATCGTGTTGTCCGCTTCTATATCCAGCACGCCGAACCGCTGGCCGATGTTGACCGCCGTCAGGGTGGCGATATGCCCCCCGGCGCGGTGACATTCCACCAGACGCGAAATGTCGATATCCGCCACGCCGTCGCCGTAGGTGAGCATGAACGGCTCGTCGCCGATATACTTCTGGATGCGCTTGACGCGGCCGCCCGTCATGGTCGCAAGACCGGTGTCGACCAGCGTCACGCGCCACGGCTCGGACTCGTTGGAATGCACGATCATTTTCCCGTTCTGCGTGAAATCGAACGTGATGTCGCTGCGGTAGAGAAAATAATCGGCGAAGTATTCCTTGATGACGTGCTGCTTGTAGCCGCAGCAGATGATGAAATCATTGTACCCCCAGGCAGAATAGATCTTCATGATATGCCACAGGATGGGCATACTGCCGATCTCGACCATGGGTTTGGGGATCAGATGGCTCTCCTCGCTGATGCGCGTGCCGAAGCCGCCCGCCAAGATCACAACCTTCATTTGTTTACCGCCTTTCTTTTTGCTGACTGTATCCGGGAATCGTTCGGAAACACTGTTTGCAGCGCCTCAAGCACACATTCTCGCGGCGCCATATATTCGCGGAAAAAGCGCGCGTTCTCTTCTTCCATGGCATTGACCGCCTGTGTGTCGCGCAGCAGACGCTCGACTTCGGTACAAAGCGTGTCCATGTCCGTAAATCCGGCATAGTTTTTGCCTTCCGAAAAACCGCCCGGCATCACACAGGTCACGGGCGGCGATATGATCGCTCTGCCTGCGGCGAGCATTTCGCCGAATTTGGCCTCCACACATTCATGGTGTCCGCGCGTTGCGATCCCGATCACATTGGACCGCATGGTCGCATGGTACGCCCCGCGCGACCTCACACAGTCGTCCTGCGCGATCAGGGACGGACAAACGCGGCGCGCATACGCATCGTCCCGCAGCCCGCCGATAAACCGGTCGCCGAACTCTTTTTTGAGCGTTGCGCACGTCTCGATCCGTTCCGCGTCGCATTCCTGAAGCATCCGAAAGTTTCGCTGCGCCACTTTTTCCGCCTGCTCGGTAGTCAAAAAAGGATATGTCTGTCGGATCTCCTCCGCAGTCGAGGGCCTGCCGCCGAACAGCCGCGCCCAGAACAATATCCGATAGGATGAAAAATGCTCGTCAAAAAGCATATTCCGATAATCCATCTCGCGCACATGCTCCGCGCGATGCTTGACGTAGTACAAATAGTCGCGCATACCCTGTCCGGTCATCGGAAAATCCCGCAGCCGCACACGGTCGTACGGGTTGCCGGGGACCGTGGCGAAAAACGCGCCCGGAACGAACGGATGCAGCTTGTCCCGATTCGCAAGCATACAGAAATCGTCCGGTCGGAAGTTTGTTTTGAAATATTCGGAAACATTTTGCAGCTGCTCGTCAAAATGCTCTAACCGAAGCTGACTCTGCATTCCGGTCTCATAGTCGAATACGATCAGCTTGTCGTGCATACGCACCTCGATGATGCTGTTGTGCGCATACAGATCGTCTTTCAAAAAGCTGTCGTATCGCTCAACACCGTCAATGCGCAGCACGCCCTCCTGCTCAAGCAGGGCAAAGCCAGCCAAAAACCACGACGCCGGCTCACGATGGCAGTAACGGATACTGCAAACCGGCACGCCGTTTCCTTTCATATTGTTTTTCTCCTTTACCGCCGCACGCGGCCGGACGCGTCGCCGCGCACCAGTCGCTGCACCTCGCCGACCGAAACGCGGTTGAAGTCGCCCTCGATCGTCTGTCCCAGCGCGGACGCCGCCGCCGCAAATTCCACCGCGTCATGTATATCCATCTGTTCGCGCAGCGCATAGATCAGCCCCGCCGCAAAGCTGTCGCCGCCGCCGACGCGGTCGACGATCCGCACGCTGTGCTCGCGGGAGAGCGCATACGCCGCGCCGTCATAGAGCATCCCCTGCCAAAGGTTGTCACTCGCGGAAAGCGACGTACGCAGCGTAACGGCGACCTTCTCAAAGCCGAACCGCTCCGTGAGCTGCCGTGCGACGCTCATATAACCCGCCTTGTCCAGACGTCCCGCCGTCACGTCGCTGTCGGCCGCGGCGATGCCGAACACGTCGCGCGCGTCTTCCTCATTCGCGATGCACACCTGCACATACCGGCAGAGCCTGTCCATGACCTCGCCCGCTTTTTCACGCGTCCAGAGCTTGCTGCGGTAATTCAGATCGCAAGAGACCGTCAGCCCCCGACGCCTTGCGGCCCTGCACGCTTCTTCGCACAGCGCGGCCGTCTGCGCGCCGAGCGCAGGCGTGATGCCGGTAAAATGGAACCAGTCCGCGCCGTCAAAAATCAAGTCCCAGTCGAAATCTCCGACCGAGGCCTCGCTGATCGCGGAATGTGCGCGGTCGTAAATGCACACGCTGCCGCGTTCTCCCGCGCCTTTTTCCAGGTAATAAATGCCGATCCGCCCGCCGCCGTACAGGATGTGCGACGTGTCCACGCCGAAAGCGCGCAGCTCGCGCGCCGCGGCACGGCCGATCGCGTGATCCGGCAGCCGCGTGACAAAAGCGGCTTCGACGCCGAAATTGCTGAGCGACACGGCGACGTTCGCCTCCGCGCCGCCGAACGACGCCTCAAAGCTGCCGTTCTGCAAAAAGCGGTTGTAGCCGCCTGGCGTCAGCCGCAGCATGATCTCTCCGAAGGTAACGACCTTACTCATAGAATCCCTCCCGTCCGGCGCCTGTCGTGTAGTGCGTCGGCGTTAAAAACTGAAGACGGATCTGTCCGGCAATCTCGGAAAGCTCGCGGGAGATCAGCCGGTTGCGCGCCGCGGCGCCGACCTCGAATACGTATTCCATGGACTCGTCCGCGTAATTGTCCGCGCTGTCGGACGCGTAGCCGTCCATGCCGGCGAGCAGCACATCCCGCACGCCGAGTCTGCACAAAAGCCGCAGCGCCATCAGTCCCGAATTGTCGATGACGTCCGGTTCGGCGCTCGCAAAGGAAGAAAAGTTCACAACGTAGTCGGTCTGCCCGCAGTCGGTCATGTTGGACGTGGTGATGCATTTGGCCGCCGTCCTACCGCGGATCTTTACAAAGCGGCGCATATTGCTGCTGAATATATAGTCCGGCTGCACCTGTCCACCGGTGAAATTCACGGCCAGCACGATCGGGTCCTGCTGCCGGATGCACGCGTCGATCGTATCGGCGCAGGTGCGCAGCGTCCTGCCGGGCGCGAGCATCAGCACCTTTCTGCCGGCGAACGCTGTGCGCAGCGCTTCGATCGCGGCGCGGTCGTCGATATAGTTTTCCTGGAACGCTCGGTAATACCGCTCGGCTTTTTCCTTGCTGAACCGCGCCTTGTCCTCCGGCGGGATGCCCTGAAGCAGTTCGCCGAACGCTTTGACGGTCAGCGTATTCTTCTGCGCGAGATAGATCGCGTAGTTCGGATGACAGGCGTTCGTCGCCGACAGGTACAAGGGCAGCGAATACCCCCAGAACCGGTCGCGGTAGATCTCGTTGAGATGCTCGTCCATGATCTCCAGCATCGGCTCGATGCGGTAATGCGTGCCGTAGTTTTCGTTCATATACTCGGCGAAAAGCTCCAGATTGAGATTGCCCGCGCCGCGCCCCATGCCGAACACGCACGCGTCGATGCACAGATCGCGGTGCAGATTCATCTCGCACAGCGCCTGCGCGTTGCCCATCGCCTGCTGGAGGTTGTTGTGCGCGTGGTAGCCGAGCGCGACGCCCGGCGCCATATTGTGGTCGGCCAGATATACAAACCGCAGGAAATCCTTGCGCTTGATGAGACCGAAGCTGTCCACGATCGTCATGGCGAACGGACGCAACGCGTTGAATTTTTCGATGCCCGCGATAAACTCGGCGTCCGTGTACAGGTCTGTGCCGACGAAATTGACAAAGACCATATACCCGAGCGCCTGCAGCGCTTCGCAGCAGCGGAACGCCTCGTCCGTCTTTTCTTTTTTGAAGATCACGCGCACGCCGTCGAGCGTCTGCTCGCTTCGCCGCGGAAAACGCGCAAGCGGGATCGGCGCCGACATATCCAGCATACCGAGATACAAAAGCCCCGGCTGCTTTTCGCCGACGGCGCGCATGGCGCTCCCGCCGTCGGGAAACACGGCGCGGTCCTTGTCGAACGTATCGCCCTTTAAAAACCCGACTTCAAACATCTCGACGCCGGTCTGCGCGATCTTGTGCGCAAAGCCGCGCACCGTTTCCGCGCCGAACCGCCAGTCGTTGACGTAGCCGCCGTCACGCAGCGTGCAGTCGAGCAGACTGATTGTGCCCATGCGATTTATACTCCTCCATTATTTGTTTTTTATTATATAGGTTTCAGCGCGGAATGTCAAGAACAAGCGGCCGCTTTTCGGGTGCGAACGATTGACGATTGACAATCCCGCCGCTTCGGTGGTACTATATCCTTACAATGAAAAACAGAAAGCGTGAGAATATGTCGTTTCGTTCCTTTCTCAGTTACGTGCTGACCGGCGTTTCCCTTCTTTCTCCGTTCGCGGTCCCGGCACGGTCCGGCGTTTCGCCCACGCCGCCCGAAGCGCGCGTGTATACCGACGGCGAACTGTCGGTTTCGCCCGATCCGGACAAGTCGCTGACCGTGCGCGTGCCGGACGCCGGCGCGGATATTTACGCCCCGCCGCAGGACGAGTCCGGCTACCGCTACGGACCGACGATCTTCACGAACGCGGACGGCAGTCTTGACGTGTTCTTTGCCGCGCCCGGCATATGCGGCGAATGGGACTGGATCACCTACCGTCATTCGCCCGACGGCGGCAAAAGCTGGACGGCGGAGAAAAAAGTCCTCGGCCCCACGGCGGGCAGCGAGGACGCGTTCTCGACGTGCGATCCCGGCGCGGTCTTTTTCGGCGGCTTCTGGTATATCGGCTACACCTCGACCACGGACGAGCGCGGCGTTTTCAACCATGTGTACGTTGCGCGTGCCGGAGCGATCGACGGCGCATACGAAAAATGGAACGGCAGCGGCTGGGGCGGCGACCCGAAGCCGATCATTACGTTCGACGGCGGCGCGGACGACTGGGGCGCGGGCGAGCCGAGCTTCGTCGTGAAGGGAGAAACGCTTTATATCTACTATACGTGGCATTACCGGGACAGTACGGGACGCGTCGTGCGCCAGACGCGCGTCGCCGAGGCGGACGCGGCGTGCGAAAACTGGCCGCTGACGATCCGTGAACAGGGCGTCGCGATCGAATACGCCGATCCGTCCTGCGATTCGGCGGACGTCAAATATGTGGAGGACTTCGGCAAATTCCTCGCCGTGTCCACGTCGCAGCGCATGACCGAGGACAGCTGCGTTTCCTTCTATGCGTCCGACGACGGCCTGCGCTTTGCGAAGGCCTGCGACCTGAAAACGAACGTCGCCTACTACTGCCACAACGCCGGCCTGTCCTCCCGCCCGAACGGGCATATCCGTCTGGGCGATCCGCACCTGATCGGCTACGCGTACGGGCCGGATTGGGCAAAGTGGTGCACGCGGCTGCAGCGGATCGAGATCGGTCTTGCCGACGCGCCCGACTTTTCGGATGCGCAGAACGCGAATCTTCGGACACAGCCGCAGTATCCCGACCGGCAGCTGATCGAACCGATCCTCGGCATCACGGACGAACAGCACGTCTATACGCTGCACAAGGGCCGTCCGCAGCGGCTGCATCCGGCGGCCGTCACCCCGTCGAGGCAGAAGCTCCCGCTTTTGGCCGGCGTCCGGTTTTCCGGCTATGATCCCGCCGTCGTGCGGATCGTCGGCGGCGTGCTGATCCCCGTCGGCGCGGGCAGCACGACCGTCACCGCGTCATGGAGAGGCTGCACGGTCGACGTCCCCGTACACGTTACCGGCGGGTAAACGCCGCTTTTTTAAGGCAACACCGCACAATTCGCGATGCACGCCTTGCTCGAATCTTATTCCGTCATGCTGCACAAAAATCTCTTGACTTGCGTCAGCAAGCCTTCGATCTTTTTGTACAACCTGACGAAAAATCTTGCTTCGCAATCCGC